>NZ_BAIS01000002.1 GCF_000613345.1 Prevotella disiens JCM 6334 = ATCC 29426
TTTAGACAATTCGGACTTTTACACAGAATTAGAAAGTTTGCATAAATTACCATATTGAACAGAGGGGGTGTCGCACTTGGAAATTGTTTTTGAAGTAAAACAGTAGCTTTTGAGGTGCAAAACAGGCTCTTTTGAGTTGCAAAATAGGCTCTATTGAACCGCAAAACAATCACTTTAGAAGATGAGGATATTAGTTAGATTATCGCATTTCTTCTTTGCACTTCATTTTTCGGTATCATGAAAGCTATGGTTTAACTTTTTTTTTATTTGCCTTATTTAGACTTTGTGATTAAAATTTCCTAACTTTGTAGGAAATTTAATCAGTTAGTCGTGACTAAAGATATAGTCAAACAAAAAGTTAGAGGCATTCTCGATAGTTATCTTGAGATGAATAATCATAGAAAAACTACCGAGCGTTTTGCCATTCTTGATGCTGTTTATGATATGCAAGGGCATTTTTCACTCGAAGAGTTAAGTGCTAAAATGCTAAAAGACAGTTTCAGAGTATCACGCGCTACATTGTATAACACAATGCGGCTCTTCATAGAGTTACGTTTAGTAGTGCGTCATCGATTTATTGGGCAGACAAAATATGAAGTCTGTTACAATAATGATGACCATATTCACCAGATATGCACAGTCTGTGGGACTGTTACTGAAATAGATTCCGAACCTATTACGGCGGCTATTGCAGACACAAAATTATCAAGGTTCCGCAAAGATGGATTTTCGCTATATATATATGGTGTCTGTTCTAAGTGCCATACCAAGCTATTGCGTGAACAAAATAAAGCAAAAAATAAGAAACAAGATAAGAATTAATGGAAACAGGTAAAGTTGATGTCCTATTGGGTTTACAATGGGGCGATGAAGGTAAAGGAAAAATAGTTGATGTGCTTACACCGCGCTATGATGTTGTGGCTCGTTTTCAAGGTGGTCCAAACGCAGGTCATACTTTGGAATTTGAAGGTCAGAAATATGTACTACGTTCTATACCATCTGGTATTTTCCAAGGAGGAAAAATCAATATCATTGGCAATGGGGTAGTGTTAGCACCAGATTTGTTTATGAATGAAGCAAAAGATTTGGCAGCCTCAGGACACCCTCTTTTTGAAAGACTTTACATTTCTAAAAAGGCACATTTAATCATGCCTACTCACAGAATTCTCGATAAAGCTAACGAAGTTGCAAAGGGAAAAGAAATGGTAGGTACTACGGGGAAAGGCATCGGCCCTACCTATACCGACAAAACAAGTCGCAATGGTTTGCGTGTTGGAGATATTCTTGAAGACTTTGAAAGTAAATATGAGAAGCATAAAGAGCGTCATTTGAAGATGCTTGCTGCTATGAATTGGACTGACTTTGAGGGCTTTGAGGAAATTGAAAAACAATGGTTGGAAGGTATAGAATACATGAAGAACTTCCGTTTTGTGGATTCTGAACATGAAATCAACCATACTTTACGCAATGGAAAGAGTATTCTTTGCGAAGGCGCACAAGGCACAATGCTTGATGTAGACTTTGGTTCTTATCCTTTCGTAACCTCATCAAATACCATTTCCGCAGGTGCTTGTACAGGATTAGGCATTGGTCCTAATAAAATTGGCAACGTGTTTGGCATTATGAAAGCCTATTGTACGCGTGTTGGTTCAGGTCCTTTCCCAACAGAATTGTTTGATGAAACAGGTGGGAAAATGCGTGATTTAGGGCACGAATATGGTGCTGTTACGGGCAGAGAACGTCGTTGTGGTTGGATAGATTTGGTACAACTTCGCTATTCTATAATGGTGAATGGAGTTACAGAACTTATCATGATGAAGAGCGATGTACTTGATACATTCGAAACCATCAAGGCTTGCGTGGGTTATGAATTGCCAAATGGCGAAACAACTGACGAATTGCCTTACGACATTTCAGATGTTAAACCAATCTATAAGGAATTAAAAGGTTGGAAAACAGATATGACAAAATTTACAAGTGAAGCACAATTCCCAAAGGAATTTAACGACTATGTAGCATTCCTTGAGCAATTCCTTGAAACAAAAATCGGTGTAATTTCTATTGGACCAGACCGAGAACAAACCATTATACGATAATAAATATATGGCAAATAAACCTTCTATCCCAAAGGGTACACGAGATTTCGGACCCGATGAGATGGCAAAACGAAATTATATATTTGATACAATAAAGAGCGTATATGCACTTTATGGATTTCAACAAATCGAAACTCCAGCAATGGAAACCCTTCAAACACTCATGGGAAAATATGGGGACGAAGGCGACAAGTTGCTTTTCAAAATATTAAATTCTGGTGATTTCCTTAAAAATGCAAAAGATGAGGAGTTATTAGAACGTAATCCGCTTAAATTACAGACCAAAGTTGCAGAAAAAGGATTGCGCTATGACTTAACAGTCCCATTTGCTCGCTATGTCGTAATGCACCGTGAGGAATTGCAAATGCCATTCAAACGCTATCAAATTCAACCTGTTTGGCGTGCTGACCGCCCACAAAAAGGACGTTATCGCGAGTTCTATCAATGCGATGCCGATATTGTTGGGTCAGTCTCATTGCTCAATGAAGTCGAGCTAATGCAAATCATTGATATGGTTTTTGCAAAGTTTGGCATTCGTGTGCAAATCAAAATCAACAACAGAAAAATACTATCTGGTATTGCAGAAGTTATTGGTGAAGCTGATAAAATTGTGCAAATTACCACCGCAATTGATAAGTTGGATAAGATAGGATTGGAAAGTGTGAATGCTGAACTCGCCAAAGAGGGCATACCAACCGATGCTATTGAGAAGTTGCAACCAATTATTCAGTTGAGCGGAACGAATGATGAAAAGCTCGATACCATTGCTAAGGTGTTGTCAAATAGCGAAATCGGAATGAAAGGTGTGGAAGAATCCCGCTATATTCTTGATGCTTTAAAGAAAACAAACCTAAAGAATGAGATTGAACTGGACCTTACTTTGGCACGTGGATTGAACTACTATACAGGTGCAATCTTTGAAGTTAAGGCATTAGATGTTCAAATTGGTTCTATCACAGGTGGTGGACGCTACGACAATCTTACAGGAATTTTCGGTATGCCAGGACTCTCTGGTGTTGGAATTAGTTTCGGTGCTGACCGTATTTATGACGTTTTAAACACTTTGGACTTATATCCAAAGTCAAGCGTAACGGGTACTCAACTCTTGTTTATCAACTTTGGTGAAAAAGAAATGAACTATGTGTTACCATTTGTTGCACAAGCACGCAAAGCAAACATACGAACTGAAATTTTCCCAGACTCGGTAAAAATGAAAAAGCAAATGGCATACGCCAATGCAAAGAATATTCCTTTTGTTGTATTAGCTGGTGATAGTGAAATAGAACAAGGAAAAGTAACTTTGAAAGATATGGAATCGGGTGAACAAACACTTGTTTCTTCCGAAGAACTTATCTCAAAGTTAGGTTTATAATAAATAAAGGGAAGCTGTGGGAAATAGTCCTATGACTTTCCTTTTATATTTCCATAAATGAGAAATCAAAAACCATATCAGAAAAAGGAAAAGTATGTTCAACTGAATGTACAAGAGAATGCGCTGCTTTTAGAATGGTTATTGGCGAATGTAAAGCAAAGTAAATCAAAAATTAAGGCTACTTTGCAAAATCGTGGTATCATGGTTAATAAAAAAATCGTTACCCAATTTAACTACGAATTACATGCTGGTGATAAAATTTCTGTTAGTACAAGTAAGAAAAATGACCAATTCCAAAGTCGCTATGTCAAGCTTTTATACGAAGATAGGTACATTGTCGTCATAGAAAAAGCACAAGGCATTCTTTCAATGGAGGCAGGACATGCGTCTTTGAATGTGAAAAAAGTTCTTGACGATTATTTTAAGAAATCAAAACAAAAGTGTACTGCTCATGTAGTGCATCGTCTTGACCGTGATACATCGGGTTTAATGATTTATGCCAAGGATATGCAAGCCGAACAAATCCTTGAACATGAGTGGCATAACATAGTTTACGATAGAAGATACGTTGCCGTGTTAAGCGGAATTATGGAAGATGATAGTGGAACGATTTCTAATTGGCTGAAAGATAATAAGGCTTATGTAACTTATAGTTCTCCTTTCGACAATGGAGGAAAATATGCCGTTACTCATTTCAGTGTTTTAAAGCGCAGCAATTCGCATTCATTGGTGGAATTTAAATTAGATACTGGTAGAAAAAATCAAATCCGTGTTCACGCAGCTGATATGAATCACCCTGTATGCGGCGATAATAAATATGGAAATGGCGATAATCCTTTGCGACGATTGTGTTTGCATGCTTACATGTTGTGCTTCTATCACCCCATAACTCGTCAGCCAATGGAATTTAGTACATATATTCCAGCAGGTTTTAAACGACTATTTGAAAGTAAATAATATGGAACATATAGGAAATTATTTGGGCACTATTATCCTTATTATAATAGGATTTTTAGCAATAAAAAAGATTACAAGCTGTTTGTTTAAAGCAGTTGTTGGTGTTATTTTGCTTGCTATTGCTGCATATTTGTTGGCAAATACAGGCCTCATCTCATCGTTCTAACACGCTTAATCGCATGAAATAAGAAAGGCAGTATTCTCAAAATTATTGAAAATGCTGCCTTTTTATTGGAAAATCAAATATCTATTACCTTTCAATTTATATTTGATGATAAGTTTCTTCGAACGGAATGCGGAAGCGTTCGCCCCAAACTCCATCAGGTAAACGGACGCCGCAAGTTATCAACATATTTATTTCGCAATCATAAGGTAAACCCAAAGCCTTTTTAACTAACTTACTATCAAACCCTTCCAATGGACATGTATCATAATTTGCTTCGCTCATAGCGAGCATAAAGGTTTGAACAGCAAGCGCACAACTTTTGTTTACAACTACGCGGACATCATTTTCAGATACTTGACGAACAATAGGGCGGAACAATCCAATACATTGCGCAAGGATTTTTCTGCCTAATCCAAATATACCAAAGCAACGGGCGTACAAAAAAGGCATCAGTTTTCCGTAATAAATATCCCATTTCTTTATTCTTTTAGCTTGCTTTTCTAATGGGCTATGACACTTGATATTTTCACGTTCAAACTCCTTTACAGCATTGGCGTGGCGTTTAAAATAACTTTGTCGTGTAACAAATACAACCATTTGTTGCGCTGATGTTGCCGTTAATTGGTCTAAACAAGCAACAGAAAGTTTCTCTAAAATATTTTTATTTGTTATATGGTAAGCCTCCCAAAGCTGCATATTTGAACTCGTTGGAGCCAATGTTGCCATTTTTATGCACTCTTTTACCTTTTCTGTGTCAAGAGTTTTGGTAGAATCATAATGCCTAATGGCTCTACGATGGTTTAATATTTCGTATAAAGACATTTTTTCTTCGGTTTTCATATCGGTCGTTGGTAATTTACATTCTTCCAGCTTCGCCAAGATAACTATCTTTGAATCCTAAGAAATAAAGCACTCCATCAAGTCCGATGACATTAATATTTTGTTCTGCGGTCTCTCTTACTCTTGGTTTTGCATGGAAAGCAATTCCCAAACCAGCTTCTGCAAGCATAGGAAGGTCGTTTGCGCCATCACCAACAGCAATGGTTTGTGCTAAATTTACTTTCTCTACTTGCGCAATAAGTTTCAAAAGTTCAGCTTTTCTACGACCATCTACTATCTCGCCAACGAAGTTCCAGTCAATTTATTGTTTTCGTCTATTTCCAATTCATTAGCGTAAACGTAGTCAATATTATACTTTCGTTGTAAATATTCGCCAAAGAAAGTGAATCCTCCACTAAGAATAGCAATCTTATATCCACAATTTTTTAGCACACTCATTAATCTATCAACGCCTTCAGTGATAGGAAAATTATCGGCAATCTCTTGCATCACATTTGCATCAAGTCCCTTTAGAAGTGCAACACGCTCTTTAAAACTTTCTTTAAAGTCTATTTCGCCACGCATGGCACGTTCTGTTATTTTTTGAACTTGCTCGCCTACGCCAGCTTTTTTAGCTAATTCATCGATGCATTCAGTTTGAATTAATGTTGAGTCCATATCAAAACAAATCAAACGGCGCATTCTACGATACATATTATCTTTTTGTAACGAGAAGTCAATTTCTTGTTCTTGACTCATTTTCATTAAGTCTGCTTGCATTTGAACATAATCATTTGGTGTTCCTCTAAGCGATAACTCGATACAAGCACGTACATTCGTATTCTTGCGTACAATACTTTGGCGACCTGTAAGGCGTACAATAGAGTCGATATTCATATCTTGATTAGCAATAGCTTTAGTAGCTGCTTCAATATTTTCTGCTGAAAGTGAGCGTCCAATGATAGTTAAAATATATCGATTTTTGCCTTGTTGGTCAACCCATTCTTCATATTCTTCATCAGAAATGGGAGAGAATCCGATATTGACTCCTAATTCTGTTGCTTTAAAAAGTAAGTCTTTCATTACTTTTCCTGAATTATCTTCATTTGTACGGATTAAGATACCAAGCGAAAGTGTAGCATGAATATCAGCTTGTCCAATATCTAATACCCTTGCATCATACTTTGCCAAAATGCTCATTATCGATGCAGTGAGACCTGGTCTATCTTGTCCTGTAACTCTAACTAAAATTTGTTCTTCCTGAATTTTCTTATTTTCTTTCATAAAATCGTTTTAATTATATCTTTGGTATGGCTATTTTCTTTTAGTTGATAGTAAAACCTAACTCATTTTCATTGATGTTTTTCCATCATTTGTTATTCGAATTTCTATCACATAGCTTGTTGATGCATCTGGAATACCAATAATAGCATCGTAATAGAGTGCCATTTCGTCTGCTCTATTAAATTCAAATCTGCGTAAAATACTTTTTTCCAAGAATTTCCTATCTATTAGTGATGCAAATTCTTGCTTTTTGAAATCATGTGCAAAGATTTTTGTTCCATGATTTGTGATATTTACGGAAGCAACATTATCAAGATAAGTGTTATCTACTTCCATTCCGTTTTCATTAAATGTTGATTTTATAACCCTATCAGATGTGGTTTTGACCTTGATATTGCTATCAAAATAGCCAAAACTCGTTCTTACTGTTGTGTCAGCTTCATCATGTAAAAATGTATTCATCGCATAAACTTGATAACCAAATGAGGCTTTCAGGTCTTTATTTTTGCTTTTTACTAATTTTACTTCTTCTCCATTATTGTTTAGAAAGACAAAAATATTGTCTGATTGCTTTGTTATCTTATAGCTATTTTTATTTTGTCCTTTCAAAAATAACGAATCTTGATAAATCCAAAACTTTACAGACATACTTGCAGAGTCTGGATAAAAAATACTATCCCCCTTTGCCATAAGGGCAGGAACATCGTCTTCTTCAGTTACCCAAAGCCCTTGAAACATTTCTTTTGCTTTCAAATCTTCTTCGGGATTATCTTCCTTTGCTTTATCGGTACAACTTACGAAAAGCAAGATTGAAAAAAATAGTATTAAGACTCGATTTTTTTTCATTCTATTATGCTTTTATATTAGAATAATTCAGCATCTTTCCAAGCTGCAGCATGGTTGTCTTTTTCAGATGTGATGACTTTATTCATGTCAATAGGCCATTCAATCCCAATGGTTTCATCGTTCCATCTAATGCCAGCTTCGCTTTGTGGAGCATACACATTATCTACTTTGTAGGTGAATATTGCTTCGTCTGACAAAACCAAAAAACCATGGGCAAAGCCACGAGGAATAAAAAATTGTCGTTTATTTTCGTCGGACAATTCTACCATAACGTATTTCCCAAGGGTAGGGGAGTCTTTTCTTAAATCAACAGCAACATCTAATACTTTTCCTTTTAGTACTCGTACCAACTTTGCTTGTGAATATTCTCCTTTTTGATAGTGAAGACCTCGCAACACTCCAAAGGTAGATTTTGATTCGTTATCTTGAACAAATTCTACATGCTTTCCTATATTTTTGTCAAAATCAGATTGTTTCCATACTTCATAGAAGTATCCACGGTTATCGTTGAAAACTTTAGGTTCCATTATCCAAACCCCCTCAATATTGGTTTTCTTATATTCCATTTGTCATTTATATAGTTTATTGTAATGCAAAGTTAGATATTTTTATTGAGATATTGAAAAAAACGTTTGTTAATTGGCTTTAAATTCTGATTTGTACATTTCTTTTATTTTGAAATACTATAATGTATCATTTGGTGTTTTGATATTTTTTTGTACTTTTGCACAATAATGACAAAAAAAAAATCAAACTGATATTAACGTATAGTTGCATTTTTTTAATATGAATATTTATATGAATTTTTTTAGATGGTATTTCTCTAGAAAAGCTTTACCATATTGGACAATTTTATTGATTGATAGTATGATATGCTATTTTTCAGGATTGCTGATATTCTGGCTTTACTATCATGGTGCAATTGCTGTTGAACATATTTATTTATTGACTAAAACTATTTTTGTTTACATGGTTTTTAACCTTGTAGGCTTTAGGGTTTTCCGTACTTATTCGGGTATCATACGTTATTCTTCTTTCGTTGATTTGCAGCGTGTAAGTTTAGCAATGTTATTATCTCTTTCATTAGCAGAAGTTATGCATTATATGATTTTTGCGTGGAAAATGAATTTTGTACCATTACAAGGTCGGCAAATAGCAGCAATGTATCTTGTTGCAACCATCGGAATGATAACTTTTCGTATTTTGGTAAAGACAATTTACGATGTTACCATGAATCCCAATCAAAAATTGCGTACTCTTATCTATGGTGTTCATGAAGGCGGAATAGGGTTAGCTACCAATATTCACAACGATAAAAAAACAAAATTCTTATTAAAAGGATTTATTTCACATGATGAAAAGTATTTTGGTAAAACCCTAATGGGCGAAAAAATCTTTATCATAGATAAATTCTTTGAGGAGCATCTTCATGAAATGAACATTCAAGCGGTTTTGGTTTCTCCGCTTCAGGTTAAACGTTTTCGTGATGACACACATTTGCAGGATTTATTAATCAATGCGAAAGTGCAAATTTACATTACTGAAATGTCGAAAGAATGGAGTGGGAAAGAAGATTTTGAGCATGTTCAATTGAAAGAAATAAGCATTGAAGACCTATTGCCTCGTGATGAAATAACTGTCGATATGGACGCTATTGGAGGATTGCTGAAAGATAAACGTATCATGATAACAGGTTCGGCTGGTTCTATAGGTTCGGAAATGGTACGTCAAGTAGCAATCTATCAACCAGCACAACTTATTTTAATTGACCAAGCCGAAACGCCTCAACACGATATTCGCTTAATGATGCACTCTGATTTTGCGAACATTAAGGTTGAAACCATTGTTGCAAACATTGCTAATTTCGACCGAATGGAGTCCATTTTTAAGAAATATAAACCAGAATATGTGTTCCACGCTGCAGCTTATAAGCATGTGCCGATGATGGAGAATAATCCTTCTGAGAGCGTTCAAAATAATATTTGGGGAACAAAAGTTATTGCCGACCTTAGCGTTAAGCATGGTGTGAAAAAATTTGTGATGATTTCTACAGACAAGGCTGTCAATCCTACCAATGTTATGGGGTGTTCTAAACGTATATGTGAAATCTATTGTCAAAGCTTAAATATGAGCTTAAATAAAAATGGAATAGTTTCTGGAACTCAATTTGTTACAACACGATTTGGAAACGTTCTTGGTTCCAATGGTTCAGTTATTCCTCTATTCAAAAAACAAATAAAAGCAGGCGGTCCAGTAACTGTTACCGACCCAAAAATTATACGTTTCTTCATGCTTATTCCTGAAGCATGCAAATTAGTTTTAGAAGCTGGAACACATGGAAAAGGTGGTGAAATTTTAGTATTCGATATGGGTAAACCTGTAAAAATTGCTGATTTGGCACAGAGAATGATAAAACTTTCTGGCGCAGACGATGTTCATATAGAATATACAGGATTACGCGCAGGCGAAAAACTCTATGAAGAGGTGTTGAGTACCACAGAAAATACATTGCCAAGTTTCCACGAAAAAATTCGCATAGCACAAGTGCGTGAATACGATTACAATTCTGTAAACGCTGATATAGAAGAATTAATTCGCATTAGCCATACATATAACAATATGGAAATTGTGAAGAAAATGAAAGAAATAGTCCCCGAATATGTCAGCAATAATAGCATCTATTCTGCATTGGACAAAAAATAAATTGAAATTCTTCATGAAATCTTCGGGAAATCAAATAGATTAAGTTTCCCCAAAAATTCCCTTTTAAAAACGAAGAATGTTCTTTGAAACTAAAAAGTGCCTATTTAGGAGGCTTAAATAGGCACTTTTTAGTTTCAAAATAGCCTATATTGAAAAACGTTCTATTTTTTATAGTTAATACAAACATACCATTTTAAACTAATATAGATTATGATAAATAAATATTTTAATTTATCATTATAAACCCTATTTCTTACAAAGATGACTTAAATAAGGTCATCGCTGACGCTAATTTAAGTCATTCAAATTGTAATCCCAAAAGATTGCGTTATTTTTCTACTGCTTTTCCTTTAGCTTGCCAATCCAAGAAACCACCTAATAAGTTAATCGTTTTAAAACCTTTTGCTTTGAGAATTTCGCAAGCCTTTGCTGAACGTTTACCAGAACGGCAATAAACGGCAATTGTTTTTTTCTTATTTAAAGTTGCTATCGCCTTCTCCGCAAAATTATCTTGCAGTACATCTATATTCTTTGCACTTGCAATATGCCCTTCCGAATATTCCTTGTCAGTACGCACATCTAAAAGTTGAATTTGATTACTTTGAATCGTTTTTTCAAACTTATTTGCATCAACATCACCAACAGTTGTTATATTTGATTTACAAGCGGTTATAGCCCCCATAAGGCATACTACTATACCATTTTTTATTCCTATAGAAGATAGTTTTTTCATATTTATTTTTGTCTATTTTGCTACAAAAATAAGGATTTCTACCCAACTAATATCGGAATTATCAATAATAGCCGCTTATTTTAATACAACTTAACTTTCCGCTGTACCTAAAAAGATAAATCCTTTGATAATCTTATCAGATTGTTTGTAGAATCATTTTTTTACTGTATATTTGCAAAATGTAGTAGTGTAATTACTTGAAAGTATTTCCTACCCTGCCGTCTGAAAACAAAATATGGATTAAAATTTAAATCATAAAATATATGAATAAAGTGATAAAGCATAAGCTCGTATTTGCGTTAAGTTGCATTGGGCTTACAATAGCCGCAACTGCTTGTAAAACTACAAAACAAAATCAAGGAGAACAATTAGCAGGTGTAGCTCCTATTGTTGGTTTTGCTTTTAATAAAAAGGGAGAATGTTATGCTAAAAAGGTAAGAAAACTTACTGAAAAAGAATTCAAAGAACTTACGTCTTCGGGTGGTTTGTTTTGTTTGTCTACTCGAATAATTAATGAAGATGGAACATTGTTTGATAAAGACTATCATGCTATGCGCATAGGTTCTAGCCCAATTAGTTACTATTTTAAAGATGGAAAATGCAACTCCTTCTTCTTTTCATCTGCAAAAGGTAAAACTGTAACTTATGAGAATGATTTCCGATATGATGTAAAGCAAAATACGCTGACTATTAGCAATGGGGTACAATTAAATATTGTAGATTATAATGACGATACATTAGGTGCTATCATACAAATGGGATTCTCCGATAAAGACAAAAAACAATATGCTTATGTTGTTTACCGACGTGCTGGAAATGCAGAAGTTTTCAATCGACTATTTAATGCTGGAGTATCAATTCCTATCAAAGATAATCATATCATAATAGAATAAGAAAAAACATAAAAAATACGCATACCCCCACCTCCTCTTTCGGTATGCGTATTTTTTATCGAATTGTAATATGGAAACAACCTTGTCGCTTTTCATATTTTATATAGCATCTTCCTTGTTTCCGCATATCGTTTAGTACTTCGCTCAAAACCCATTTTAAAGTATCATCTCTAACAGGTCGAGTAATTGCTCTATATTTGTTATAAGCAATATCAAAGGTTGTTCCGTACAAATGACAACTTTTTTCAGTTGCATTACCATTGTGTTTTTGCAAATTTTTTATATCTTCTTTTGTTCGTAAAACACTTGTTACTAACAATTTATTTAAAGGAATATTCTTGACTTGTAGGCTATCGAAGAAATTCCGTCCAATATCTTGAAGCAAAATAGAAGCTCGTGGAACTAAATATGGCACACTATTCGATAATTTCTTCACTTCATAAAAAGGATTGCTACCTATATAAACAAGTTCTTTTATTCTTTTTTCAGCATCTATCCTATTTTCAACAGCAGGAACAGCATATTTTAAAGCAGCTGCAACTTGTACATGTTGAGAATCTGGGAAACTTACATCATAGTCAGCCACACTATTAATACGCGAAATGCGTTCTTTTCCATCGCGATTATAAAAGTTTGTGTAGCTTAATGGAGGTAGATAAGCTTGTCTATTAATTTTAATCGAATTAGATTCCTCTTGAAATATAGAACTACTTGATAATGTTTTGTTTATATATTTTGTTGGAATTTCTTCTTTAAGAGAATAAGTTTTACCTGCTATTGAAGGGAAAATAAGCCTTATAAGAGCAAGGATAGCTGTTGCAATCATAAAACCTATAAGAAAATTATTCTTTGTTATCTTTCGTTTATTTTTCATTGCCGCAAAGGTACTAATTTTTTTCATAATTCGTTTTATAAGAATTGATATTTATTTGCGAGGTTCACGAATTTATATTAACTTTGCACCTATTATTAATATAGACGAAAAATTGATAGAAAAGCATATTATTCTTGAAGATATTGACCCTGTATTATTTTACGGAGTTGGTAATGGACATTTGCAAATAATAAAGTCTCTCTTCCCAAAAGTGAGAATTGTTGCACGCGACAATGTACTAAAAGTGCTTGGAGATGAAGAGCAAATGGCAAAATTCGAAGAGGATATTGAACGTATTTGCAAACATATTGTAAAATATAACGTCATTACCGAAGAAGATATACTTGACATTGTCAATGGAAAACAAGCAAAAATAAACGCTGTAAAAGGTGTTATCGTCTATTCTGTTTCGGGCAAACCTATTAAAAGTCGTTCTAAAAATCAGCAAGATTTAGTTGATGCTTTTAATAAAAACGATATGGTTTTTGCCGTAGGACCAGCTGGAACTGGTAAAACTTATTTAAGCATTGCACTTGCTGTTAAAGCTTTAAAAGGAAAAGAGGTAAAGAAAATAATTTTATCACGTCCCGCAGTAGAAGCTGGCGAGAAACTAGGCTTTCTTCCAGGCGATATGAAAGATAAAATAGACCCTTATTTGCAACCATTATACGATGCACTTGAGGACATGTTTCCAGCTGCAAAACTACAAGAAATGATGGATAAGCATATCATTCAGATAGCCCCTCTCGCTTTTATGCGTGGACGCACGCTTAATGATGCAATTGTCATACTCGATGAAGCGCAGAATACTACTACAGCACAAATAAGAATGTTCTTAACACGCTTAGGAATGAACTCAAAAATGGTTATCACGGGGGATTTAACACAGATAGATCTTCCCTATAATCAAAAGAGTGGCTTGAAAGAAGCCATTGACATTTTAACAGAAACAAATGGAATATCAATCATAAATCTTGACCAAAAAGATATCGTACGCCATAAACTTGTTACAAGAATTGTAAACGCTTACGACGCATACGATAAGTCAAGATTAAATAAATCGGATTCAAAAAAATATAAAAATGAATGCACTAACTAAGACCGAATTCAAATTCGAAGGACAAAATGAAGTATATCATGGCAAAGTTCGTGATGTTTATAATATCAACGATGATTTAATCGTCATGGTTGCAACTGACCGCATCTCTGCTTTCGATGTTGTTTTACCTAAAGGTATCCCTTTCAAAGGTCAGGTTTTAAACCAGATTGCATCTAAATTCTTAGACTCAACTTCTGATATTTGCCCAAATTGGAAATTAGCTACACCAGACCCAATGGTAACAGTTGGCTTGAAATGTGAAGGTTTCAAAGTAGAAATGATAATTCGTTCTATTTTGACAGGTTCAGCATGGAGAGAATATAAAGCAGGTTGCAGAGAAATTTGTGGTGTAAAACTTCCTGACGGAATGCGTGAAAACGAACGTTTCCCTGAACCAATTATCACTCCTACAACAAAGGCAGACGAAGGTCATGACCTTAATATTTCTCGCGAAGAAATTATCAAACAAGGCATTGTTTCTGAAGAAGACTACAATACAATCGAAGATTGGACACGCAAACTTTTTGCACGTGGTCAAGAAATGGCAGCTGAAAAAGGCTTGATACTTGTTGATACAAAATACGAATTTGGCAAGCGTAATGGAAAATGCTACCTTATTGACGAAATTCACACTCCAGATTCAAGTCGATACTTCTATGCTGATGGTTACGAAGAAAAGTTTGAAAAGGGTGAACCACAGAAGCAACTTTCAAAAGAATTTGTTCGTCAATGGCTGATTGAACATAACTTTATGAACGAACCAGGGCAGATTATGCCAGAGATTACCGATGAATATGCAACAAGCGTAGGCGACAGATACATTGAACTTTACGAGCATATTACAGGTGAAAAGTTTGTAAAAGCAACAGATACAACAGACTTAGCAAAGCGCATTGAGAAAAATGTAAGTGAATATCTTGCATCAAGAAAGTAAATGATGCTCAAAATACTGAAGGAAATAAATTCTTAAATAACACAGAACGTGTATAATCAAGAAAAAATTAAGCCCTATAATAGTACTGAGGAAAAAGGAAAAGTAGTAGAGGCGATGTTTGATAACATTGCCCCTACTTACGATACTTTAAATCATAGATTGTCATGGAATATTGATAAAGGTTGGCGACGCAAAGCTATCATGCAACTTGCTCCTTTTTCTCCTAAACAAATGCTTGATATTGCAACAGGAACTGGAGATTTTGCCATTTTAGCTTCTCAAATGCTCCAACCAAAGACACTTATAGGTGCTGATATTTCCGAAGGTATGATGGAAATAGGCCGACAAAAGGTAGCAAAGATAGGACTTAATCAAACCATTTCTTTTCAAAAAGAAGATTGTTTGAACCTTACTTTCCCTTCCGAAACCTTTGATGCTGTTACTGCGGCTTTTGGAATTAGAAACTTTCAAGACTTAGATAAAGGACTTTCCGAGATGTGTCGAGTGCTTAAAAAAGGCGGACACCTCTGCATTATAGAACTTACCACACCTGTGAAATTCCCAATGAAGCAATTGTTTAAACTCTATTCAAAGATAGTTTTGCCTACTTATGGACGCTTAATTTCGAAAGACAGCGGTGCATACGATTACTTGAATAAAACGATTGCAGCTTTTCCACAAGGAGAAGTGATGATGAAAATATTAAAAGAAGCAGGCTTTGCCAAAACTTCTTTTAAGCGATTGACTTTTGGTATATGTACCATGTATATTGCTGAAAAATAAAATTTATGGCTTATGGATAAATATGGACTTATTGGATACCCTTTAGAACATTCCTTTTCTAAAGAATACTTTAATGAAAAATTTCAGAATGAAGGTATTGATGCACAATATTTGAATTATGAAATTTCGAATATTGCCGATCTTATGGAGATAATTAATACGACTCCAAACTTAAAAGGGTTCAATGTAACCATTCCATACAAAGAGCAAATCATAAAATATCTTGATGCGCTTAGTCCAGAAGCCAAAGCTATTGGCGCTGTTAATGTTGTAAAAGTAGAGCATCATGGAAACAAAGTCTATTTAAAAGGTTATAACAGCGATGTTATTGGATTTACAAAGAGCATAGAACCGCTTTTAGAACGTTATCATAAGAAGGCGCTTATCTTGGGAACGGGTGGCGCAGCAAAAGCTATTAGTTATGGTTTAGCTTCTTTGGGAATTGAAACAAAATATGTTTCAAGACGTAAGAACATTGCTGGATTAACTTACAATGATATTTCGCCTAAGATTATCAACGAATTTAATGTAATTGTCAATTGTACTCCAGTAGGAATGTATCCAAATGTTGAAGAATATTTACCATTACCATACGAGGCAATGGATAGTCATACCCTACTTTACGATTTACTTTATAATCCTGATGTTACACAATTCATGGCGAAAGGTGCCGAAAATGGTGCTGTAGTCAAGAATGGATTGGAAATGTTATTGCTTCAAGCATTTGAAAGTTGGGATATTTGGAACGGGAAAAAATAATTAAAGATACTATAAATGAATAACAGATATGCAATGCGTGGCGTTAGCGCAGCAAAAGAAGACGTTCATAACGCTATTAAAAATATAGATAAAGGAATTTTTCCACAGGCTTTTTGTAAAATTATTCCTGATATTTTAGGTGGAGATGGCGAGTATTGTAACATTATGCACGCTGATGGTGCTGGCACAAAGTCTTCGCTTGCCTATATGTACTGGAAAGAAACAGGCGATTTGGGCGTTTGGAAAGGCATTGCACAAGATGCTATCGTTATGAATACCGATGATTTGCTTTGTGTTGGAGCGGTTGATAATATCTTAGTTTCATCAACTATTGGTCGCAACAAGATGCTTATTCCAGGTGAAGTTATTTCAGCAATCATCAATGGAACTGACGAATTGCTGGCTGAAATGCGCGAAATGGGTATCGGTATTTATCCGACAGGTGGCGAAACAGCTGATGTTGGCGATTTGGTTCGCACGATTATTGTTGACTCGACTGTCACTTGTCGTATGAAACGTTCTGATATTATTGACAATGCAAACATTCGTCCAGGCGATGCTATCGTGGGATTAAGTTCTACAGGACAAGCAACCTACGAAAAGAAATACAATGGCGGAATGGGTAGCAACGGATTAACCAGTGCTCGTCATGATGTTTTTGAAAAGTATTTGGCAAAGAAATATCCTGAAAGTTTCGACCATGCTGTGCCTGAAGAATTAATTTATAGCGGTAAATATAAACTGACCGATGCCATTGAAGATAGTCCTATCAAGGCTGGCGAATTGGTTCTCTCCCTACTCGCACCTATGCCCCTGTCATAAAGCGTATTTTGGACGAAAAACGCTCTGAAATTCATGGAATGGTACATTGCACGGGGGGAGCTCAAACTAAAGTTTTGCACTTTATAAATGACAACTGTAAAGTCGTGAAAGACAATATGTTCCCTATTCCACCACTCTTTAAGGCTATCAAAGATTGTAGTGGTACAGATTGGAAAGAAATGTATCAAGTGTTCAACATGGGACACAGAATTGAAATTTACGTTCGTCCAGAGGTTGCCGACTCAATTATTGCTATCAGCAAAGAATTTAATATTGATGCTCAAGTGATTGGACATATAGAAGAAGGTGAAAAGAGCCTGACTATCAAGAGCGAATTTGGAGTATTTAATTATTAATCAAACAAAAATAACGGCATAAGTCCGTTGAAAAATACAGCATCTATAATCAAATAAAAATATATGCCCGAAAAAAATAGTATATTAGAAAAGCTTGACGGATTAGAAGCACGCTTTTTAGAAGTTTCGACATTAATAACAGACCCTGATGTTATCAGCGACCAACAACGATACGTCAAACTAACCAAGGAGTATAAAGACCTTGGCGACATTATGGATGCGCGTAAGCGATACATTAAGTGTTTGACAACAATCAGCGAAGCAAAAGATATTCTCACCAATGAAACCGACCAAGAAATGAAGGAAATGGCTCGATTGGAGTTGAGTGAAAACGAAGAATTGTTGCCAAATCTTGAAGAAGAAATAAAACTTTTGCTTGTTCCGAAAGACCCTGAAGATGATAAGAATGTGCAAATGGAAATTCGTGCAGGTGCAGGTGGCGATGAAGCTGCCTTATTTGCAGGCGACATCTTTAATATGTATAAGCGCTATTGTGATAAAAAAGGTTGGAACCTTTCTATTACATCAGTTTCAGAAGGTACTGTTGGCGGTTTCAAAGAAATCGATTTTGCAGTTGCTGGTACTGGTGTTTATGGAATTTTAAAATATGAATCAGGCGTTCACCGTGTGCAACGTGTACCTTCAACCGACACGCAAGGACGTATGCAAACCTCAGCAGCCACCGTAGCTGTACTCCCTGAAGCCGATAAGTTTGAAGTAAATATCAATGAAGGCGACATCAAATGGGATACATTCCGTTCAAGTGGTGCTGGTGGTCAGAACGTAAATAAAGTAGAATCAGGCGTTCGCTTGCGTTATCCGTGGAAAAACCCAAACACTGGAGAGGTTGAAGAGATTCTCATTGAATGTACAGAAACTCGCGACCAACCTAAGAATAAGGAGCGTGCCTTGTCACGTTTGCGCACATTTATATATGACCGTGAACATCAAAAATATGTAAACGACATTGCAAGCAGACGTAAAAGTCTTGTTTCAACAGGCGACCGTTCGGCAAAAATTCGTACCTACAATTATCCACAAGGACGTGTAACAGACCATAGAATAGGTTTTACCACACACGATTTACCAGGATTTATGAATGGTGATATTCAAGATATGATAGATGCACTTACTGTTGCAGAAAATGCAGAAAAGTTGAAAGAAAACGAATTGTAAGTCTAAAAATATAAAATAATTCAAATTTCAAAAGTTTATAGACTAAGAAAAAAACGATTGCTACTTGAAAATAATCAATTAAGGTTAAGTAGAAATTTTTAAAAGAGCCTGTTTTGGACTTCAAAACAGGTACTTTTGAAGCTTAAAACAGATGCTTTAAGAGGTTTACTTATAATACATTGACTTTCAAGAAGGTATAATTAGCTTAAAAATCCCTTTAAGTTTAAGCTTGAGAAGTAAAATTTAGGATATAACTTAGAAACTTGCAAAACAAAATAATACTGATACTGAAATGGATAGAAAACAATTAGTAGAACAAATCTTTACAAAGAAAACTTTTCTTTGCGTTGGTCTTGATACCGACTTAAATAAAGTTCCACATTTTTTATTGAAGGAAGAAGACCCTATTTACGCTTTCAATAAAGCTATAATTGATGCAACTGCTCCTTACTGCGTAGCTTACAAACCTAATTTGGCTTTCTATGAGTGCTATGGCTTAAAAGGTATGCAAGCATTTGTGAAAACTATTGATTATTTAAAGAAGAACTATCCAAACCATTTCATTGTTGCAGATGCAAAACGAGGCGATATTGGCAATACTTCAAAAATGTATGCGCAGACTTTCTTTGAAGAATACAATGTTGATTCATTGACGATTGCACCCTACATGGGCGAAGATTCAGTAAAACCATTTTTAGAATATAAAGGCAAATGGACTATTTTATTGGCATTGACCAGCAATAAAGGAAGTCAAGATTTCCAATTATTTGAAGATAAAAATGGATTAAGACTTTTTGAACGTGTACTTACAAAATCACAAGAATGGGGCAATCCAAACAACTTGATGTATGTTGTAGGTGCAACCCAAGGAAGTTTATTTGCTGATATTCGCAAATTAGCGCCAGAGAGTTTCCTATTAGTACCAGGTGTTGGTGCACAAGGTGGTAGCTTACAAGAAGTATGTAAATACGGTATTACTAAGGATTGCGGTTTATTAGTCAATTCTTCACGCGGTATTCTTTATGCAAGTAGTGAAGAAAATTATACAGAAGTTGCCGCTCAAAAAGCCAAAGCCTTGCAAGAAGAAATGGCTATTGAATTAGCAAAACTTTAAAACTAAAATTATAGGAACGGATAATGAGCGAAAGCAAGATTATTAGCGACCCAGTTTTTGGATTTATTAGAATCCCATCAGGACTTCTAATGAACATTATTCGCCATCCCTATATGCAACGTCTTACCCGAATCAAGCAGTTAGGGCTAACAACAGTTGTTTATCCAGGCGCACAACATACAAGGTTTCAACACTCATTAGGTGCATTCCACTTAATGAGTGAGGCAACATTGTCCCTACAACAGAAAGGAGTCTTTATCTTTGATAGTGAAGCTGAGGCTGTACAAGCTGCCATTTTGATGCACGATATTGGGCATGGTCCTTTCTCGCATGTTTTAGAAAACACTTTATTTAAAGGCATTTCCCATGAAGAAATCTCCTTAATGGTGATGAATGCCATGAATAAAGAAATGAATGGCGAACTTAATCTTGCCATTAAAATCTTTAAAGGCGAATATTCCAAGCAATTTCTTCACCAACTTATTAGTAGTCAGTTAGATATGGATAGGTTGGATTATCTGCGACGAGATAGCTTCTTTACAGGAGTAACGGAAGGAAATATAGGGTCTGCACGCATCATAAAAATGCTGAATGTCGTTGATGATGAATTAGTCGTTGATGCTAAAGGAATTTATTCCATAGAGAATTTTCTAACTTCTCGCCGTTTAATGTATTGGCAAGTATATTTGCACAAAGCAACCGTTGGATACGAAAAGCTACTGATTAATCTGCTAAAACGAGCAAAAGCACTCATAAAGCAGGGACAAAAGCTATTTGCTTCAGAACCATTGGCTTATTTTCTCGAAAATGATGTTGATGCAAACTACTTTTATTCACGACCAGAATGCTTAGCACATTATCTAAATTTAGACGATAGCGACTTGTGGAGTGCCATAAAAGTATGGAAAAATCATGAAGATAAAATATTATCCCTACTTGCTGATGATTTCATCAATCGGAAATTATTTAAAGTAGAAATACATGAAACTCCCATATCAAGCGAAAATATTCAAGCATGCAAAGATAAAATATGTAAGGCATTACAAATTTCAGAAGATGAATGTAACTACTTGATAAGCATTGATACCGTTCAAAAAGACATGTACGATATCCATGAAGACCATATCAGTATTTTATCAAAAGACGGCACAATGAAAGATATTACAGAAGCGTCAGAAATATTGAACGTGGAATTATTATCTAAAAAAATTTGTAAATATTACTTTTGTTATCATCGTATCTAATAAAAGTTTCTTATCTTTGCAAAAATAAGCAATAACAATCTTATACAGAATGGAATTTAGCGCAAAACAAATAGCAGAATTTATCCAAGGATACGTAGAAGGAGATGAAACTGTCACTATCAATACATTTGCAAAGATAGAAGAAGGAATCCCTGGTGCAATCACTTTCTTGGCTAATCCAAAATACACACAATATATTTACGAAACAAAATGTTCAATCGTTCTCGTAGATGAAAGCATAACAATAGATAAGCCAATAAAAACGACTATTATTCGTGTGCAAAATGCTCGCGATTGTGTAGCAAAATTACTTCAACTTTATGAAAGCATGAAGCCTAAAAAGCAAGGCATTGATGCGTTGGCATTTATTTCTCCAAAAGCAAAAATTGGCGAAAACGTTTATATTGGAGCGTTTGCATATATCGGTGATGGTGTTGAAATTGGCAATGGAAGTATGATTTATCCGCATGCTACCATTATGGATAACACTATTTTAGGTGAAAATTGCATCATTTATCCAAATGTTAGCATTTACCATGATTGTAAAATTGGCAATAATGTCGTTTGCCATTCTGGTAGTATTATTGGTGCTGACGGCTTTGGTTTTGCACCAAATCCTAAAACAAATAGTTATGATAAAATACCACAAATAGGCATTGTTACAATCGAAGACAATGTTGAAATTGGCGCAAATACATGTATTGACCGTTCAACAATGGGTAGCACCTATCTCAGAAAAGGTGTAAAACTCGATAATTTGGTACAAATTGCTCATAATACGGATATTGGCGAAAACACAGTAATGAGTGCGCAAGTGGGCATCGCAGGCTCAACAAAGGTTGGCGAATGGTGCATGTTTGGCGGACAAGTAGGAATTTCAGGACACTTAAAGGTAGGAAACAAAGTGTTCCTTGGCGCGCAATCAGGTGTCTTAAGCAATCTTAAAGATAACCAATCGCTTATGGGAAGTCCTGCAATTGAACCAAGAAAATACTTCAAATCAGAAGTTATTTTTCAACGTTTACCAGAGATGTACAAGAAATTAGACCTTTTAGAAAAGGAAATTGAAGAATTGAAAAAGAATAAATAAACGATATGGAAACAACAAAACAGAAAACATTGAAGGGAAGTTTTTCCCTCTTTGGAAAAGGCTTACACACAGGTTTAAGTCTTACTGTTACTTTCAATCCTGCTCCAGATAATTTTGGTTATAAAATACAAAGAATAGATTTAGATGGACAACCCATTATTGATGCTATTGCTGAAAATGTTATTGATACCCAGCGAGGTACAGTAATTGCAAAAGGAGAAGCCCGTGTAAGTACAATAGAACACGGTATGGCAGCTCTTTATGCAATGGGAATAGATAATTGTCTGATTCAAATTAATGGTCCTGAATTTCCTATTCTTGATGGCTCAGCAACAATGTATGTCGAAAAAATTAAGGAAATCGGCATTGTTGACCAAGTTACACCAAAAGATTATTACATTATTCGCAAAAAAATGGAGTATAGAGATGCGAATGGAAGTGTAATAACAATTCTTCCAGATGAGCAATTCTCTATCACTGCGATGTGTTCTTTCGAATCAAAATTCATTAGTAGCCAGTTTGCTACTTTAGATAATATTGACAAATTTGCCAATGATATTGCGCCTGCAAGAACATTCGTATTTGTTCGCGATATTATGCCATTATTGCAAGCTAACCTCATTAAAGGGGGCGACCTTGATAATGCTATAGTAATCTATGAAAAACAGGTAGACCAATCTACTCTTGACCAATTAGCCGACTTGTTAAAAGTGCCTCATATGGATGCAAATTCTGTTGGTTACATACAAAATAAACCTTTGATTTGGGACAATGAATGTACAAGACACAAACTGCTTGACATCATTGGCGATATGGCATTAATAGGAAAGCCACTTAAAGGTCGCATTGTTGCTACTCGACCAGGTCATACTGTAAATAACAAGTTTGCACGAATGATTCGCAAAGATATTCGTAAGCATGAGATACAAGCTCCGATATATGACCCAAATGACGAGCCAATCATGGATAATATCAGAATTCGTGAACTTCTTCCTCATCGCTATCCAATGCAATTGTTGATAAAGTTATTGCAATGGGTGCAACAATGATTGTTGGTGTTAAAAATATCACTGCAAACGAACCATTTTTCCAAGGTCATTTCCCTCAGGAACCAGTAATGCCAGGTGTATTACAAATTGAAGCATTAGCACAATGCGGTGGTTTATTGGTGCTTTCGCAAGTTGAAGAACCTGAAAAATGGTCAACTTATTTCTTGAAAATTGATAATGTAAAGTTCAGACAGAAAGTTGTTCCTGGCGATACATTGCTGTTCCAAGTAGAACTATTAAGTCCGTTGCGCCATGGTATCAGTTCCATGAAAGGATATATGTTCGTTGGCGACCAAGTTGTTGCTGAAGCAACATTTACAGCGCAAATAGTGAAAAACAAATAACAAAGATATGAACACGATAAGTCCATTAGCTTTTGTACATCAAAACGCAAAGATAGGAGAAAACAATATTATTGGTCCTTTTTGCTATATTGACGAAAACACTATAATAGGCGATAATAATAAACTTTTAAATAGCGTAACCATTCATACGGGGGCAAGAATTGGTAATGGAAACGAATTTTTCCCTGGCGCAAGTATCTCTACTAAGCCACAAGATTTAAAATTCAGAGGCGAAGTAACTACATGTGAAATTGGTGATAATAATTCTATCAGAGAAAATGTAACTATTTCTCGTGGTACAGCTTCTAAAGGGACAACTATTGTAGGTGATAATAACCTATTAATGGAGAACATGCATATTGCCCACGATTGTATTATTGGCTCAAATACTATCATTGGCAACTCGACAAAGTTGGCTGGTGAGGTTGTGGTTGAAGATTTTGCAATCATTTCTGCCGCTGTTCTTTGCCACCAATTTTGTAGTATCGGTTGCAATGTTATGATTCAAGGCGGAAGTCGTTTCTCGCAAGATATTCCACCTTACATTATTGCAGGCAGAGACCCTATTCGTTATTGTGGAATTAATATTATCGGCTTACGCAGAAAGGGATTCACCAATGAACAAATCGACCAA
The DNA here is from genome assembly GCF_000613345.1 of Prevotella disiens JCM 6334 = ATCC 29426. Taxonomy (GTDB): domain Bacteria; phylum Bacteroidota; class Bacteroidia; order Bacteroidales; family Bacteroidaceae; genus Prevotella; species Prevotella disiens. The sequence goes on from NZ_BAIS01000002.1 coordinate 24,148, forward strand.
ATTCATAATGCTTATCGTTTGATGTATGGCGAAGGAACACGCGAAGAAAATATTCAAAAAATCAAAGATACTTTGCCAATGACAAAGGAAATTCAGCATATTATAGAATTTGTGCAAGCATCACAAAGAGGTATTATCAAGTAATTTTTGCAGTTGAAAAAGCAAAATCTAATTGTATTGACAGGTCCCACAGGTGTTGGTAAAACAGCTTTGACGCTCGAAATAGCTCAGCATTATAACATTCCAATTATCAATGCTGATTCAAGACAGATATACAAAGAGTTACCCATAGGTACAGCTGCTCCCTCTAAGGAGCAGCTTGCGTGTGTAAAACACTTTTTTGTGGCTTGCAAAAGTATTGATGAATACTATTCTGCAAGCATTTTTGAGCAAGAAGTGTTAGAACTTCTAAATGCAAATTCTAATTCAAATTTTATACTTTCCGGTGGTTCGATGATGTATATTGATGCCGTTTGCAATGGTATTGATGATATTCCTACTATCAAAGATGAAATTAGAAAAGAGTTAATGCAACGTCTTGATGCTGAAGGACTGCCTACCCTATGCAATGAACTAAAGAAACTTGACCCAAAACATTGGGAAATAGTGGATAAACAAAACCCTCGTCGTGTCCTTCATGCCTTAGAAGTATGTATTCAAACAGGGAGAACCTACACTTCTTTTCGGTCAAATACTAAACAAGACCGCCCTTTTAATATTATAAAAATTGCATTAAACCGTGAGCGTGAGGAATTGTATGAAAGAATAAATGCTCGCACCCACGTTATGATTGCTGATGGAATGATTGAAGAAGCATTGAAAGTGTATGATAAACGAGACTTGAATGCACTGAATACCGTTGGTTACAAAGAACTTTTTGAATATCTGGAAGGTCTGGTAACCTTAGACGAAGCAATCTTTAAGATACAAAGTAATACAAGAAAATATGCCCGAAAGCAACTAACTTGGTTTAAACGTGATAAAGATGTCAGTTGGTTTCACCCCAATGAAACTAAAGATATATTAAATTACATAGATACTTACCTCGTTTAAAAACATTTTGGTATTTTTGCAGTCTAATTAAAAAACGAACAGTCTATTTAATAAAGAAATTTCTGAATGAAAAGTATAATAAAATTTTTTAAAAGAATTATCAATGGAATAGCTAATTTCTTTCCTTGGTATATCAAACTTTATAAAGGGCGTACATGGTACACAAAAATGGCATTGGGTATCGTGTCTTTCTTTGTATCCATATTTATCTTTTTTGGTTTAGTTGATATGAATTTCCTTTGGTTGTTTGGTAAATCTCCAGGCTTTGCTGAAATCAAGACTCCTCCAACCTATGCTGCATCTGAAATTTACAGTGCCGATTCTGTTTTAATTGGAAAATATTATAAGGAAAATCGTATCCCTGTTAAGTATGAAGAAGTTAATCCAACTTTTTGGAAGGCATTAATCAGTACTGAAGACGAACGTTTTTATAGTCATCATGGTGTTGATTTTATGGGTATTGGTGGTGCTATCAAGGACGCTGTAACGAAAGATGGCGCTCGTGGCGCATCTACTTTGACCCAGCAACTTGCCAAAAATATGTTCCGTATTCGTAATAAAGAATATTCAGGATTGTTAGGACATATTCCTGGACTTAAAATGCTGATTGTAAAGGCAAAAGAATGGATTATGGCATACAAAATAGAACTAATATATTCGAAAGACGAAATCCTTACAATGTATGCTAATACCGTTGATTTTGGAAATAATGCCTACGGAATAAAAACGGCTGCAAAGGCATATTTTAATACAACGCCAAGCCATTTAACAACTGAACAAATCGCAACTTTAGTCGGTATGTTAAAAGCTACCACTTATTACAATCCAATTTTAAATCCAAGCAATTCGATAGGTCGTCGTAATACGGTGCTTTACAACATGGTAACCCATGGCTATTTGACTCAAGCAGATTACGATAAATATTCAAAGAAGCCAATGAAACTTGATGTTCATTTGGAAGAAAACTATGACGGACAAGCTCAATATTTCCGCGAATATGTTGCTGACTATTTGAAAGATTGGACTAAAGACAACGATTACGATTTATATAGTAGTGGTTTAAAAATATACACTACCATTGATACGCGCATGCAAAAATATGCAGAAGAAGCTGCAAAAAAACAAATGCGTAGAATACAACAAGAGTTTGACAGACACTGGAGCGGACAAGACCCTTGGCGCAACGAAGATGGCAACTTAGTTCCTGGCTTCATTGAAGGTATTGCCGAACGCCAACCATTCTATAAAAAACTGGTTCAAAAATATCCTAATCAACCCGATAGTGTGCTTTATTATCTGAACAAGCCACACAAAGTAAGGTTATTTGATTACGACAAGGGATACATTGAAAAGGAAATATCCTCAATGGATTCTATCCGTTATATGGTGAAATTTATGCACTGTTCAATGGTGGCTATGGAACCACAGACGGGTGCAGTAAAGGCTTGGGTTGGCGATATTGACTTTAAAACATGGAAATACGATAAAGCTGTTGCCGAACGCCAACCAGGTTCAACCTTTAAACTTTTCGTTTATGCTGAAGCTATGAACCAAGGTTTAGCCCCTTGCGATAAACGACGTGACGAATATATTAGCATGCAAGTCCCCGATAAGAAAACAGGAATTGTGAAAACATGGACACCACGCAATGCAAATGGTTCTTATTCAGGCGATTCGATTACCTTAAAAGCTGGCTTTGCTCGAAGTGTTAATACTATTGCAGTTCGTTTAGGACAAGAAATGGGCATCAAAAATATCATTCGCACTGCCCAAGATATGGGTATAAAGAGTCCACTTGAGGACGAACCTTCATTGGCTTTAGGTTCAAGTGATGTAAACTTGCTTGAAATGGTAAATGCTTATTGTACTGTTGCCAATGATGGTGAACAAATTGACCCTGTAGTGGTTACAAAGATTCTTGATTCGAAAGGTAATGAAGTATATGTTGCACCACATGACGGCAAGCAAGCATTGAATTATCAAAGTGCGTTCTTCATGCAAGAATTGCTCAAAGGTGGTGTTACAGAACCAAGTGGAACCAGCCGTGCTTTAGGACAATATATCTTTGATGATACGGATTGGGGAGGAAAGACGGGGACTTCAAACAATCACTCTGATGCATGGTTTATGGCAGTAAGTCCTAAACTTGTTGTTGGTGCTTGGGTTGGTGGTGAATATCGTAGTATTCACTTCCGAACTGGAGCGTTAGGGCAAGGGTCTAAGACAGCTTTACCTATCTGTGGTAGCTTTATTTATGATTTGATGCGCGATAGGGCTTTTCAAAAGTATCATGCTAAATGGCTTCCAAACGCGGATAAAGATATTGACCCTATCATGTACAATTGCCAGTCAACTGTTCAACGCACTTACAAGGCAGATACAATTCACTATGATAGCAATGCCGAGGACAATCAACGCAACAATGATGAAAACGAAGGTGTTGAGAATATTAAATTAGATGAAAATGGTATGCCTATTCCTACCGAAGAAGATGGAAAAGAAGGGGAAAAGCAAGATAAACATAAGCAACAAAAACAACCTTCTAATAATCATAATGAGGCATTGCCACGTGTAAACAAGCCAAAAGTTCAGCCTATTGAAATTAACTTATAATGGGTAGAACCAAGATTGATATATCAAAGATAGAATTGGATAGCGAGGAGTTTAAACAAGCACTCCAAGTTATCCAATTTACTCATACCTCCCTCTTCCTTACAGGAAAGGCAGGAACTGGTAAATCTACTTTTCTTCAATATGTTACGGCTACTACAAAGAAAAAGTATGTAGTACTTGCACCCACTGGTATAGCGGCTATTAATGCTGGTGGAGCTACTTTACATAGCTTTTTCAAACTTCCTTTCCACCCTTTTCTTCCTAACGATTCGCGTTATAATTCGCGTAATATCCGTTCAAGTTTACGTTACAACAGCGAGAAATGCAAGCTGTTGCGCGAACTTGACATGATTATTATTGATGAAATTAGTATGGTTCGTGCCGATATTATTGATTTCATTGACAAGATTTTGCGAGTTTATAATCGCAATATGCGTGAACCATTTGGTGGTAAACAAATGATTTTTGTAGGTGATGTTTACCAGCTTCAACCTGTTGTAAAGGAAGACGACCATCGTTTGTTAAGTCCTTTTTATGCAAGCGAGTTCTTTTTTGATGCCAAAGTCTTTCAAGATTATCCCTTGGTGAGCATAGAACTGAAAAAAGTTTATCGCCAAAAGGACGATTCTTTTATTTCGATTCTTGACCACATACGCACTAATCAAACAACTTACGATGATTTGCACCTCCTTAACGAGCGTGTAACTCCAAAGTTAGAGGCTGAAAACGCTTCTGATTTGTCGATAATTTTGTCTACTCGTCGCGATTCTGTTGAATGGATTAATAGCCAAGAACTCAATAAATTGGAAGGCGAAAATATCACATTAATAGGTAAAATCACGGGAGAATTTCCAGAGAACAACCTCCCTACTTCGTTAGAATTGACCTTAAAAGTGGGAGCGCATGTAATGTTTGTCAAAAATGATTTTGAAAAACAATGGGTTAATGGAACCCTTGGTATTATCATTGGCATTGATGAGGAAGCGGGTATTCTCTATATTCAAACGGAGGACGGAGAAGACTTGCAAGTACAGCAAGAACTTTGGGAGAACATACGCTACACTTTTAACGAGAAAGAACAGAAGATAGAAGAAGAACAAATCGGTACTTTCACACAATATCCTATCAAGTTAGCATGGGCTATCACGGTTCATAAAAGTCAAGGACTCACCTTCAAGAATGTTGATATTGATTTTACAGGTGGCGTTTTTGCAGGCGGACAAACTTACGTTGCCCTCTCTCGCTGCACGAGTTTAGATGGTATCACGCTCCGTCAGCCTATTGAACAGAAGGATATTTTTGTGAAAGCTGAGGTCGTAAACTTTGCGAAACATTTCAACGACAATAACATTTTGCGCACAGCACTTATGCAGAGTAAGGCTGATAGAGAATATTTTGAAGCAACACAAGCCTTTAATAACGGAGATTTTCAAACCTTTTTAGACAAATTCTTTTTGGCTATTCATAGTCGTTACGACATAGAAAAGCCTGTGGCAAAGCGGCTTATAAGGCGAAAGCTCTCCATTATCAATCAATTAAAAGATGAAAACAAAGCGTTGATAGAAGCAAGAAGAAAGCAAGAAGAAATGCTAAAACGTTTATCAACCGAATATGTTTTCATGGCAAAAGAATGCGAAGCTGAAGCAATGTATGAGGCTGCTATCAACAATTACAATAAGGCTTTAGAACTTTATCCTGAAAATCCTATTGCTGTAAAACGTTTAAAATCAACAAAGAAAAAGATTAATAGAAAATGAGAACACATAAGATAATTTACATTCTATCTACTTTATGCGTCATTATTCTCCTTTTTGTAGCTTGCAACAATGGGACAAACGCACCGAAATCGCTAAAGGATACTGTGCCTTCAGCTGCCTTTGCACCTGAAATAAACGATACGACAGTGGAAATAAACTTGGCTTATATCACCAACTTAAAGTTTCCAAAATATAAAATAATCAAAGAAAATCCGATTATCCCCGACTCTATCAGCATTGCATACGACGAAGAAAGCGTGGTTGGTGGTAATTATTCAGCAATTCTTAACTTTGACACCATTCCTAACCAGCAATTTTACGCTATGATAGAAGCTACAGCAATGAAAGATACTTGCTGGAAAATAAATCAAGATAACTTCATGTTCAAGCGCAAAGATAAAAATGGCGGACTTTACAGCGTTGCATTTACCAAAGGTAGTATGCAAATTCTTGTTAGTCATCTCAATTCCGACTTGGTAAAAGTCAAATAATATTTTCTCTTTAAAACTTAAACATTGTCATCAATGAAGTGATAGCACTGTCATCGTTGAAATGATTACACTATTATCGTTAAAGCACTCAAAATAAAATTGAATTGGAATTTGCCTTTATGGTGCAATATACTTACAGCAGCCTTACCTTATTTGCATTATAAAAGGGGCATGTTTCATTAGCACGCCCCCTTTTAAAAGTGTATAATTCATCTCCGATTATTTATCGGAAATCAGTTTCCAAATCCAAAGGAAAATAATTGAACCGACTAAAGCTGTACCGAGTGAGCAAACGCCCCCTCCCCAATCAATATTAACCCATGAAAGAACGTTACCACCAATGAAACCACCAATGATACCAATTAGCATATTCCAAAAACAACCGTTTTTCTTCTTATCAATAAAGAAGCCTGCTAACCAACCTGCTAATGCACCCACGATGAGTGTTCCTATTAATCCCATAATCGTTTTACTTTAAATATGAATAGTAAGCTTAGCTTTATTTTATTCGCTAAGCAATTTATAATTTTCTATTTGTTGAAAACCATTCAAAAACGAACGGCTATCTATTCTCTTCTTACCAGATAATTGTAATTCCTTTATTTCTAACAATCTATCAGCAGTATTGATATAGAGCGATTTACCTTCCACAATAAACGTTCCAGACTCGCCCTTTGACGGCATATCGGTTTTAGCAGTTTCGAAGACTTTCATCACCATCTTGCCTTTTTCCTTCATTTCGTTATTGATTGCCACCATATTTGACCATGCGCCAGGATAAGGAGACAACCCACGAACAAAGTTATAAATGTCTTTTGATGGTTGCTGCCAATTAATTTTGCACGTTTCTTTGAATATTTTCGGTGCATCATGGAGTTCGCAGCTATCATTTTGTATTTCTGTAAAACTTTCTATGGCAGTTGTCAATTCCTCTTTGCTCATGTCAAACAATAGGTTTTGAGCAAGAAAATCTATTGTTTCGGTTGCTAAAACAGCCCCTAATTTCATCAAGCCATCGTAAACATATTCTGCATTCGCATGGTCAGGAATAGGAAAATGTTTGCGTTGAATGATTCTACCAGTATCAATATTCTTGTCAAGGAAAAAGGTTGTAACTCCTGTTTCTGTTTCTCCATTTATCACCGCCCAATTAATAGGGGCAGCACCACGATACTGTGGTAACAAGGCAGCATGCACATTGAAAGTTCCAAAGCGAGGCATATCCCACACTTCTTGTGGCAACATACGGAAAGCGACAACTACTTGCAAATCTGCATGATAGCTTTTCAACTGAGCTAAAAAGTCGGCATCTTTCATCTTAATAGGTTGCAATACGGGCAAACCTACTGACTCTGCGTAAACTTTTACGGCTGGAGCTTGTAATGTATCTTGATGCCGTCCTACGGGTTTGTCAGGTTGTGTAACAACTGCCACCACATTGTAGCCGCCTTCAACCAACGCTTTCAGCGATTCGACAGCAAACTCTGGTGTTCCCATAAAGACAATGCGTATATCTTTCTTATCCATATCTTTTTCTTTCTTTATCCTTAATGTCTTAAACCTCACGAATGTAAGGTGCATTATTACTAATTTATTCTTCGCTAAAATCGGCCACTAACTGACGATACATATTGTAAAGTCTTGCACGAGAGATATAACCAATAAAATGTCCATCGGGTTCGATAACAGGAAGCATTTGTGCCTCCGTCTTTTCAAAAATCTTCATCACACTTTCCATTGGGTCGTTCACCCCCAATACAGCAGGTGGTTGAGTCATAATCTGATAGACTTGGAAACGATGATACAATTCTGAGCGGAAAATAATGTGGCGCAACTTCGTAATATCAATTTCGCCTAACAAGTTTCCGTTATCATTCAACACTGGGATATAATTGTTTCGGCTTGAACTAATCGCATGAACCAACTTACCCATTTCCATTGTTGGTTCAACCGAAGTATAGTCACGATCGATAATCTTTTGCATGTTCATCATCGTCATCACAGCTTTATCGGTGTGGTGGGTCAATAATTTTCCTTGTCGAGCCAATCGAACAGCGTAAATACTATGTTGTTCAAATATATTTATTGTAAGGTAAGAACTAATGGTAACGATAATCAGCGGAATGAAAAGTTGGTATCCACCCGTCAATTCAGCAATCAAAAATACTCCTGTAAGGGGGGCGTGCATCACTGCTGCCATCACTGCTGCCATGCCATAGAGTGTGAAATTCTTTTCAGGAATGTATTGACCAATTTCCTGAACATTCCAAAAGCGAGCAAAGAAGAAACCTGCAAAACCGCCAATGAACAAAGACGGAGCAAACGTACCACCACAACCGCCAGCACCATTTGTCGCACTTGTGGCGAAAACTTTAGTCAGTCCGACAAGACCAACGTAGAGTAGTAAGAATTCAGTATGACCAGCAAACATAGAACCATGCATAACTTGATTCCAATCAGTTTCGGTATTACTTTCAATAAAGATGCGCAAACTGTTATAGCCTTCACCATAAAGCGAAGGAAAAACAAAAATAAGTGAGGATAAAACGATTCCGCCTGCAAATAATTTCAAGAAAGGGTGAGCGGAAAGTCCTGCATATTTGTTTTCGCACCACGACATGATACGCATAAAATAAAGCGAGAGAAAACCACAACCAATACCCAAAAGAATGGTAGGCGGTACACGACTTAAACTCCAAAAATAGTCCATTTTAAAGTCGTACATAGATTCCCCACCTGTAAAGAAATAAGAAAAGCAAGTTGCAGTAACAGAGGAAATAAGGATTGGCAATAAGGCTGCCATGGTTAAATCCACCATCAATATTTCCAAAGTAAATACAAGACCTGCAATCGGTGCTTTAAAAATACCTGACACAGCAGCTGTTGCTCCACAACCTACCAATAACATGAGGGTGCGTCTATCCATTTTAAAGAGTCTACCCAAGTTACTTCCTATGGCAGAACCAGTTAAAACAATCGGCGCTTCAGCTCCCACAGACCCACCAAAACCAATAGTAATTGCAGAAGCAACAATAGAGCTCCAAGTGTTATGGGCTTTTAATTCTGAGCGTTTGGTAGAAATAGCATACAAAACTCGTGTGATGCCATGTGAAATATTGTCGCGAACAACATATTTAACGAACAAACTTGTAAGCCAAATACCAATAACAGGGTAAAGCAAATACAACCAGTTGATGGTCATCATGCGGAATCCTGATGTTATTAATGTTTGAATTTCTCCAATGATAAGATGCAGAATATAAGCTGCCAACGCAGCTAAAAAACCTACAATGAAAGCCAACACAAGTACAAATTGTCGGTCGGACACATGCGCCTTACGCCAATTGTCTATGGTGGAAATGATATTATTGTCAGTTTCGTTTGTCATTTTCAATAACCACGCTTGTTGATAAAACAATTTGTGGCAAATTATTTTTTAGATTTATAGTAATTATTTTCTAATAATAGTTATTTCACCCGATTCGCCAACTTTTATAATGGTAGAAGGTTGGTGAGGTTTATGCTCTTGTCGGCGTGACATACAAACATAGTCTACTGCATTGAGTATTTCTTCAGAAATATCAGGATAGTTTTGTGCAGCAGGTTCGCCACTTATATTTGCCGATGTACTAACAATCGCTTTTTGAAAACGGAAACAAAGTTCCTTAGAAAAAGGCTCGTTTGTAATACGCATACCAATAGAGCCATCTTCTGCAACCAAATTTGATGCAAGATTTACCGCATTATCCAAAATTATGGTAGTAGGTTTCACCACAGCTTCCATGAGTTGCCATGCTACATCAGGGACATTCCGAACGTAACGTTGAAGGCGATCTTGCGAATCAACCAAACATACCAAAGCCTTAGAATCATCTCTGTGTTTTATTTCATAAACCTTTGCAACAGCTTCGGCATTAGTTGCATCACAGCCTATACCCCATACGGTATCAGTTGGATAAAGTATTACCCCACCCTTGCGCATAACTTCGACCGCCTTTTTAATATCTTCTTGTTGTGTCATCTTAATCTTTTTTCAATCATATAGGAATACAAAGTTAGAATAAAAAAAGCAATTGGGCAAGTATATAGAATAAAAATAATATTATAGAGCATGAAACAAAATAAGAAAAATAAGAAAAACCGCTACCATTTCTCCTTTTGATAGCGGTTTCTTTTATGTAAAGATATTGCCAGCAGGGCAAAGAAAGTCTATTTTTGACTTGCCAAGTGTAGCTTTACCTTACGTGTATGTATTACATTTCCCAACCAATTGCCGAAGCACCTAAGACAGCTGCGGAAGCATCATCGAGAGAACTTACTAAAAATTTGGCTTTACCTTTAAATACAGGCATAACATATTTGTCATAAGCAGCAATAATTGGGTTCATAAGTAAATCGCCAGCCTTGGTTAATCCACCAAAGAATACAAACGCTTCAGGTGAAGAGAAACTTGCAAAGTCGGCACAAGCAGCACCTATCATATCGCCTGTAAAGTTGAAAATATCTAAAGCCAACTTATCTCCTTTACCAGCAGCAATGGAAACGTCTAAAGAAGTAATTTCTTCAGGATTCATTTCGCGCAAAAGTGAAGGTTCTGATGATGTTTCAAGTAGTTCACGAGCGGTACGAGCAACACCTGTTGCAGAGCAATAAGCCTCTAAACAACCTTTTCTACCACAGCCGCAAAGACGTCCTTCGTTGCCACGAACCATGGTTACATGACCTAATTCGCCCGCAAAACCATCAACACCATATACCATTTGACCATTAATGACAATGCCTGAACCCACGCCTGTGCCAAGTGTTATCATAATAAAATTCTTCATACCACGAGCCACACCATATTGCATTTCGCCAATAGCAGCTGCATTCGCATCATTTGTAAGTCCAACAGGTATACCTAAACGGTCTGAAAACATTTTAGCCAAAGGTACTACACCCTCGTGAGCCCATACCAAATTAGGTGCATATTCGATAGTTCCACGATAAAAATTACCATTTGGTGCGCCAATTCCCATAGCCTTTATTTGTGAAATTCCTCCCACTTTGGCTATAATTGGTTTCAAAACTTCAATACCAGCATCTACGAAATCTTCAACGGTCTTATAACTTTGCGTTTTTATCGCATTTGTAGCTAATACTTGACCTCGTTGGTCTACTATTCCGAAAACAGAATTTGTACCTCCTAAATCCAATCCTATAACGAATGGCTTTTGTTCTTGTGCGTCCATTAAAAATATTTTTAGTTTAAATTGTACTCACAAAGATAGGAAAAAAGCATAATACTGCAAACTTTTAGTGGCTAAATTTGCTTATTCCATATAATTTTTGCAATTTTGCAGACGATTATGACCATACCTTTTCCAATTCAATTAGATATCCTTGATTTTATTTTCAAAGGTATCTTAATAGGTATTATAGCCTCTGCGCCAATGGGACCAGTAGGTATTTTGTGTATTCAGCGTACTTTAAATAAAGGACGTTGGTATGGATTTATCACAGGAGTTGGTGCTGCAATTAGTGATACGATTTACGCTTTAATCGTTGGATTGGGAATGAGTTTCATCATGGAACCATTACAAAACCCAGCCAATCAATTTATATTACAGATTTCTGGTAGCATTATTTTGTTGCTTTTTGGTATTTATTGTTTCATGTCAAATCCTACAAAAAAGCTTCACAAAAGTGGTAAAACGAAGGGAACGCTATTTCATAATGGTTTAACAGCCTTTCTTGTAACGTTTTCTAATCCGATGATTATCTTCCTTTTTATGGCAACTTTTGCACAATTTGCTTTGATTCAACCTTCACGTCCTGTTGAAATGGGAGTAGGATTATTGTGCATTCCAATAGGAGCTTTGTTGTGGTGGTATGGACTTACATGGCTTGTCAATAAGATACACGATATTTTTAATATGAATGGAATCTTAATCATTAATAGAATTATTGGTTCAGTAGTGATAATTTTTTCGCTTATCATCTTAATTGGTACCGTATTTAATCTTTACCACCTACCATCTTATTATTAAAATAATGTTTATAGCAAACGAATTAAGAAAGAAAAGTATTGCAGAATACTTACTTTATATGTGGCAAATGGAAGACATCATTCGTGTCTATGGTTGCTCGCTCACTCGTATCAGAAAAGAATACATTGAAAAATTTGATTATACGGAAGAGCAAAAGGAAGACGAAGAAGATTGGTTCGGAAACTTAGTAAGAATGATGAACCAAGAAGGTTGTCGTGAACATGGACATTTACAAATAAATAAGGTGTTGATGCAAGGCTTGACCGATTTACATAATGAACTTTTGGCTTCTTCTAAATTTCCTTTCTATTCAGCAGAATATTACAGAGTGCTTCCTTATATTGTGGAACTACGAGGGAAGACTAAGCAAGTAGCTGATAGAATGGCACGAAAGAACGAAGAAAATTTAAAGGAAATTGCTGCAAATCTTGGTCATAGCGAAATAGAAACTTGCTTTGATGTGCTTTATGGCGTAATGATGCTGCGTTTGCAAAAGAAGGAAATAAGTCAAGAAACCAACGTGGCAGTAAAGGAAATTTCAACCCTTATTGGCATGTTGGCAGATTATTATCAGAAGGATAAAACAGAAGGACTTGTTTTCGAAGATTAATCGCTTTACCGAAAAGAAATATTTAAGATTATGAATATATTAGTAACGGGGGCCAACGGAATGTTAGGCAACACAATTCAAGTGGTAGCAAAAGAAAGTAAAGACCAATATCTCTTTACTGATGTATGCGAAGGTTACCAAAAACTTGATATTACAAATCTTGAAGAAGTACGCCGTACGGTAAAAGAAAATAACATTGAATGTATCATAAATTGTGCCGCATGGACAAATGTTGATGGTGCAGAAACAGCAGGCGATATTGTTGAAATGCTCAATGCTACTGCTCCTGAAAACCTTGCAAAGGCAATGAAAGAGGTAGATGGCTTGTTGGTACATGTAAGTACCGACTATGTATTTGGTGGCGACCCCTATAATACCCCTTGCAAGGAAGACCAAAAAGGCACACCAACTGGTGTTTACGGATTGACAAAACTGCATGGCGAAGAGAAAATCATGGCAGTGGGTGGTAAATATATTATCGTTCGCACAGCATGGTTGTATGGTGAATTTGGTAAGAACTTTGTCAAAACAATGATGAATCTTACTGCAACGAAGCCCGAATTGAAAGTTGTTTTCGACCAATGTGGCACTCCTACCTACGCAGTTGATTTAGCCAAAGCCATTTTTGATATTGTTGAAAACAGAAAATACGAAGAAAATACAGGTATTTACCATTTCTCTAACGAAGGTGTTTGCAGTTGGTACGACTTCGCTAAGGCTATTGCTGAATTTGCAGGCAACACTTCTTGCAACATTCAACCTTGCCATAGCAATGAATTTCCCTCACCCGTAACACGTCCAGCCTACTCTGTTTTTGACAAGACAAAGATTAAAACCACATTTGGAACGTCTGTTCCTTATTGGATTGATAGTCTGAAGAAGTGCGTAGCTAACTTATTGAACGAAAAAAATTAAAGATTCCCCGTAAAATATAAACGGAAAGATATTCTATGAACGAAATACAACGCAGAAGAACTTTTGCAATTATATCTCACCCTGATGCTGGTAAAACCACATTAACCGAGAAATTTTTGCTTTTTGGTGGACAAATCCAAGTAGCAGGAGCTGTAAAAAGTAATAAAATAAAGAAGACAGCAACGTCCGACTGGATGGATATAGAGAAACAACGTGGTATCTCAGTTTCTACTTCGGTGATGGAGTTTGACTACGAAGGCTACAAAGTAAATATTTTGGACACGCCTGGACACCAAGATTTTGCCGAAGATACCTACCGTACTTTGACTGCTGTCGATTCGGCTATTATCGTTGTCGATTCTGCAAAAGGTGTTGAAACACAGACACGTAAACTCATGGAAGTTTGCCGAATGCGCAACACTCCTGTAATTATCTTTATCAATAAAATGGATAGAGAAGGTCGCGACCCATTCGAATTGCTTGACGAATTAGAGGAAGAATTGCAGATTGGTGTGCGTCCTTTATCATGGCCTATCGGACAAGGACAACGCTTTAAGGGAGTTTACAATATATTTGAACAGAATTTAAACCTCTTTACACCGAACAAACAGCGTGTTACTGAAACGATAGAAATGAAGATTGACTCTGAAGAATTAGATGCTCAAATCGGTGAAAACTTTGCCGAACAATTGCGCACAGAACTTGAATTGGTTGACGGAGTCTACCCAGAATTTAATGAAGAGACCTATCGCTCGGCTGAAGTAGCCCCTGTTTTCTTTGGTTCTGCTTTAAATAACTTTGGTGTTCAAGAACTTCTTAACTGCTTTATCAAGATTGCACCAAGTCCAAAACCTACACAAGCAGAGGAACGAACCATAGAACCTACTGAACAAAAGTTCACGGGTTTTATCTTCAAAATTACGGCTAACATCGACCCTAACCACCGCAGTTGTATTGCGTTCTGTAAGGTTTGTTCTGGTAAATTTGAACGTAATCAACCTTATTTACACGTTAGAAATGGGAAAACATTGCGTTTCTCATCGCCAACTCAATTTATGGCACAACGTAAAAGCACAGTAACTGAGGCTTATCCAGGCGATATTGTTGGTCTTCCAGATAGTGGTGGCGTCTTTAAAATAGGTGATACACTGACAGAAGGCGAAGAATTACACTTTCGTGGTCTGCCAAGTTTCTCTCCAGAATTGTTTAAATACATTGAAAACGATGACCCAATGAAGGCGAAACAATTTCAAAAGGGATTGGAACAATTAATGAATGAAGGTGTAGCCCAATTATTTGTAAATCAATTTAATAACCGCCGCATCGTAGGAACAGTAGGACAATTGCAGTTTGAAGTTATTCAGTACCGCTTGGAACACGAATACAATGCAAAATGCCGTTGGGAACCAGTTCATTTACATAAAGCTTGTTGGATAGAAGCAGAAAGTGCTGAGGCACTTGAAAACTTTAAAAAACGAAAATACCAATATATAGCAAAAGATATTGAAGGGCGCGACGTTTTCTTAGCGACTCTGGTTATGTACTGAGCATGGCGCAACAAGATTTTGAAGAAATAAAGTTCCATTTTACAAGTGAGTTTTAACCGATAGGAACTATTCTTATCACTGGTATTTCCTATTCTCAAGTACAAGACTACAATACATATTGACAAAAGCACTCAGAGGAGTGGATTTATCTCCAACCTTCTCCCTTGGTCTTACGTTAATAGATATTGTAGTTTTCCTTTTTTATTGTTGAAGTGAAAGTGCATTGAAAAATCGAATCATTGCAATGTTCCTCTTCAACTGTTGCTTTGAATTTCAGAATAGGCTATTTTTAGGTTCAAAACAGGCTGTTTTGAGTTTCTAAACAGTCTCTTTTCTTTAGATTATAAACATGGTGAGTTGGAATTGAGTGCGCCTATCCTGCCTCTTCTGTCCCAAAAGCCTACTGCCACTACCTTCTATTCGTGCCAATTTGTTTATCATAGAAAGATTTTAGTGAATTTATTTAAGTTGGCATAGTATTTGTAATTATAAAAGCAGACAGAAAATAATAAAACAAATACAATTATGCAAAAAGGTAAAATAGGCGTAACGACAGAGAACATTTTTCCTGTCATCAAAAAATTTCTTTATTCTGACCACGAAATATTCCTTCGTGAAATGGTTTCGAATGCTGTTGATGCTACACAAAAGTTGCGTACTCTTGCTACAACAGGCGAGTTTAAAGGCGAAACTAATGACCTTAAGGTGAATGTGAAACTCGATGAAAAGGCTGGGACACTTACCATTAGCGACAATGGTATTGGTATGACGGCTGAAGAAATCGAAAAATATATCAATCAAATTGCATTTTCGGGTGTTACCGATTTCTTGGATAAATATAAGGATAAGGCAGAAGCATCATTGGTCATTTTGGACTTGGTTTCTACTCTTCGTTCATGGTGGCTAAGAAGGTGGAAATCATCACAAAGAGCTATCGTGAAGGTGCGCAAGCGGTGAAATGGAGTTGCGATGGCAGCCCAGAATTTTCACTCGAAGAGGTGGAAAAAGAAGGTCGTGGCTCTGACATCGTACTCTATATTGACGACGATTGCAAAGAATTTCTTGAGAAACAAAAGATAGAAGGTTTGCTTAATAAATACTGCAAATTCATGTCTGTGCCTGTTGTCTTTGGTAAACGCTCTGAATGGAAAGACGGAAAAATGGAGGATACCGATGAAGATAACATTATTAATAATGTAGAACCATTGTGGGCAAAGACTCCATCGGGTTTGAAAGACGAGGATTATAAGAGTTTCTATCGTACGCTCTTCCCAATGAACGACGAACCTTTGTTCTGGATTCACCTCAATGTTGATTATCCATTCAATCTTACAGGTATTCTTTATTTCCCACGTGTGAAGAACAACATCGAATTGCAACGCAACAAAATACAGTTGTTCTGTAACCAAGTGTTTGTTACCGACCAAGTGGAAGGCATTGTGCCAGAGTTCCTTACATTGCTTCACGGTGTGATAGATTCACCAGATATTCCTTTGAATGTTAGTCGTAGCTACTTGCAGAGCGATGCGAATGTAAAGAAAATTTCAAGCTATATTACCAAGAAAGTTGCCGACCGTTTGAACAGTATCTTCAAGGAAAACCGCAAGGAGTATGAAGAAAAATGGGCTGACTTGAAGCTTTTCGTGAACTATGGTATGCTTTCGCAACCTGATTTTTACGACCGTGCCAAGGATTTCTCTTTCTTGACCGATGTAGATGGTAAGAACTTCACTTACGAAGAGTATAAGACCCTTATTAAGGACAACCAAACCGACAAGGAAGGTAATCTTATTTACCTTTACGCCAACGACAAAGAGGAGCAATTCTCATACATCGAAGCAGCCAAGGCAAAGGGCTATTCTGTCATTTTGGCTGACGGACAACTCGATGTTCCAGCCGTTTCTATGTTGGAACAAAAGTTTGAAAAGTCACGTTTTGTGCGTGTCGATTCTGATGTCATTGACCGCATCATTGCCAAGGACGATAAACCAGAGCAAAAACTTTCCGACAACGAACGTGATATTCTCTCTGAAGCGTTCCAATCGCAAATGCCTCAAATGGAAAAGGCACAATTTATGGTTGAAATTGAAGCCATGGGCGAAACGGCACAGCCAGTTATCGTTACACAAAACGAGTACATGCGCCGTATGAAGGAAATGAGCCAGTATCAACAAGGTATGGGTTTCTATGCACAAATGCCTGACAATTACACCCTCGTATTGAACTCTGACCACGCTCTTGTGAAGCGTATTCTCGAAGAGGGCAGTGCCAATACAGCCGAAGCCTTGAAGCCTATTCTTAGTGAAATAAAGGGTTTGCAAGCTCGTGAGACAATACTTCGTCAGGAACAAGGCAAGAAAAAGGCAGAAGAAATTACGCAAGAAGAGAAGGACGACCTTAAAGGTACGGAGACAAACTCGGTGAACAGCGCAAGCAGAAGAACGAAATCATTGCTGAATATGCTAAAGGTAACGATTCTATCCACCAACTTATCGACCTTGCTTTGTTGCAAAACGGCATGTTGAAAGGTGCTGCGTTAGACAAATTTATCAAGCGTTCAGTTGATTTAATCAAGTAAAAAACGAATCAATATAGCATCGTAAAGGGGAAATTTTCACAAAAATTTCCCCTTAATTATTTTCTAAACATGCTCCAACTTTGCGTTTCTTCGTTGTTGTAAAGTTTTCTTTTACTTCTTCTAAAACTATTTTCCTTAACTCCCTTTAACTCCCTACCTTTTCCCTATTCCATATTAATTTCGTAATTTTGCACAAAAAGATAAAATAATGAAGCATATAGCTTGGGGATTTATAGGTTGTAGTGAAACTACTGAACGCAAGTCGGGTGCAGCATTTAATGCTGTAACTGAGTCGCACGTTGAAGCTGTGTTCAGCAGAAATACCAAAAATGCACGCACTTATGCTAACCAACATGCCATAAAAAAATGGTATACCGATTCGCAAATGTTGGTAAACGACCCCAATGTCAATGCAATCTACATTGCTACTCCCCCATCTACCCATGCTACTTATGCGATTATGGCGATGAGAGCTGGAAAACCTTGCTTAATAGAAAAGCCTTTAGCGGGTTCGTATGAAGATTGTGTACGCATTAATCGCATTTCTGAGAAAACTGGTGTGCCATGTTTCGTAGCCTATTATCGCCGCTATTTGCCATATTTTAAGAAGGTAAAAGAAATTTTGCAAAGTGGTGCCATTGGCAAAGTGCTTACCATGCAAGTGCGTTTTGCAGTGCCTGCAAATGAATTAGAGGATACTAATTACGATGAAGTACCTTGGCGTTTGCAGTCAAAAGATACTGAACGTAATTATTTTTATGACTTAGCACCACATCAATTGGACTTGCTCCAAAGTATGTTCGGCGTAATTACTAAAGCTCATGGCTATGTTTCCAATCGAACAGGTCTTTTCGAAGCTGAAGATACGGTAAGTGCTGTTTTCCAATTCGAGAAAGGACTTAGTGGAAGTGCGTCATGGAGTTTTACAGCGCATGAAAGTGCAAAGGAAGATAGCATTGAAATCTATGGAACAGCAGGACGTATCATCTTTTCTGTTTACAATTATATGCCAATTGAACTTTATACCAGTCAAGGCATGCAGTATATTGATATAAAAAATCCTCATTACGTTCAGGAACCACTCATTCGCTCTATTGTTCAAGACTTGCAAGGTTATGGGAAATGCGAATGTACAAGCGTAGAAGCTACCCCTACTAATTGGGTTATGGATAGAATATTGGGCAAATATTAATTTTAAAGACAAAATAAGTAAAGTTTCTGTTGCGATAAATATTGTAGTAAGCAAAATTAAAATTTACGTTTAGGAAAAGTAACGCAAATAAAATATTATAAATGAGATTTTTCTTATTCATCATATTACTTCTTCAAACTCTTTCTTCGCACGCTACAGAAAGAGTTTGGAATTGTGCTGACACCATAAAATGGGAACGACCCGATACAACGAAGTCGTTTCGCCAATATTTACGAAAAGCAAAGCGTATGATGAAGAAGATGAATGACATTGATACCAATTATATTGAACCTCAACGCTATAACTTTACCGTCATGCTTCAAAATACTGATAACTTTGAAGTATATGCTTTGAATAGTAAAAACGGACAAAGTATAACTTTTGCACCCGACCCCAGCATTCGTATTGGTCCGTATGTTGGTTGGCGATGGGTCTTTTTAGGATATACACTTGATATTAAACACCCATTCGCAACAGGCTCAAGTAATCAAAAAAAAGAGTTGGATTTGAGTATTTATAGTTCTAAAATTGGTGTTGATCTTTACTATCGTAATACGGGAAATGACTATAAAATTAGGCGAATGAATTTGGGACAGGGCATTGATACAAGTCCTATGCGTGGGGTAGATTTCAATCAACTTAAATCTACCGTAAAAGGATTTAATGTCTATTACATCTTTAATCATCGCCGTTTCTCCTACCCTGCTGCTTTCAGTCAAAGTACTATGCAACGCAAATCGGCAGGTAGTCCACTTATTGGCATCGGTTATACACGCCATACGTTAGAAATAAATTGGCCAGAACTCTATGATGAAGTGGCAAAACGTGTTGATTTATCGAAGTTTGAGGGGGGATTGATAGCACATTAATGGTAGAAAAAATACGCTATACCGACATTTCTGTTAATGGTGGCTACGCTTACAACTGGGTTTTTGCACACAATTGGCTTGCAGCAGGTTCACTTACAATAGGTTTAGCCTACAAACGAAATTCGGGAAAGATTATTGAAGAGAATTTCAATTTGCGCAATTTTATTTCTAATAATCTAAATCTTGATGCTACTGCACGCATCGGATTGGTTTGGAACAATATGAAATGGTACGCTGGTATGAGTGCTATCATGCATGCATACAATTACAGACGCGACCAATTTTCATCAACCAATTTGTTCGGAAACATAAATTTTTATGTAGGAATGAACTTTGGTAAACGAAACAAATCAAAGAAAAATAAAAATAAAAAACAATGAAAAGATTATATTCAGCTGTTGTTTTCTTAATAATGTTGGTGGCTTGCAATGCCAAAGCTCCCAATCCTGAAAATCATCCGAAGCAAACTACTACCTCAGTTCCACAGAAAACAAAGAAATTGCAGCCTAAAAGTGTAAAATCAAACGCTCTAAATGCTCAAGTAGAACGCCTTTTAGCTGAATTTCTACCACTCAAAGATAAACTTACCAATGAGGAATTGATTCTTAAAGTAGCACGACATTTTATAGGAATCCCATACGTTGCTCACACTTTAGACCGTAATCCAAACGAACAATTGGTTGTAAATCTGAAAGAAATGGACTGCACCACTTATCTTGAAAATGTGATAGCAATAGTGTTTTGCGTAAAAAATAGCCAGTCTACCTACCAAGATTTTACGAATATGTTGCAGAAAATTCGCTATCAAGGAGGCATTTTGGCTTATGAAAATCGATTGCACTATTATCAATGGTGGGTAACAGACAATGAAAAAATGGGATTTCTAACAGAAATTTCAGCACCCAATCCACCTTTTACGGCAACGCAACGTCTGAAAATAAACTATATGAGCGAGAATTTTATGGCATACGATATGCTTAAAAATAATCCAGAACGTATTGCGAAAGTTAAGAAAAAGGAAGATGCAACAAACGGAAAAATAGTAAATTACATACCTAAAAGTGAAATAAAAAATACCCAACTTTTACGCCAAATCATACACGATGGAGACATCATCGCCCTCGTAACCAATAAGCGAAACCTTGATACGACGCATCTTGCATTGCCGTTTGGCACAAAGACGGACTTCATCTGCTCAACGCATCAAGCTTACAAAAGAATAAAAAAGCCGTAGTAGAACCCACCGAAACACTCTACGATTATCTTAAAACACGCCCCTATAATATAGGAATTCGAGTGGCACGTTTGAAACTATAAGCTATTGAAAATTATGAATAATGCTAAAAAAGTCAAAAGCTATTGTTTTGAAGCATGAAACAATCTATTTTATCGTTCAAAACCATAGCTTTATATTTGGAAATGATTTTTTTATTCGTAAAGATAGCTCAAAATAAGCGTAAACTTTTAAATTAAAGTAAAATTAGCAAAGAAAAAAGCACGAAAGTTGCTAATATTCAGAATATTATTAGTAACTTTGCGCCTTGTTAGGGCATTTTATGCCCTTGAGAGAATTATTCACATAAAGTCTAACTTTATTAATTACAAATTTTTTAAAAACATTTATGGCAAATTTTGAAAACGTCAATCCAATGTCAGAGTTCAACTGGGAAGAGTTCGAAAACGGTGTAACCGTTGGCGGCAACAAAGAAGAACTTACAAAGGCTTACGACGACACCCTCAACAAGATTCACGAACACGAAGTAGTTGAAGGCGAAGTAATCTCTATCGACAAGAAAGAAGTAATCGTAAACATCGGTTACAAGAGCGACGGTATCATTCCTGCTTCTGAATTCCGCTACAACCCAGAGCTTAAAGTAGGCGACAAGGTTGAAGTTTACGTTGAAAACCAAGAAGACAGAGGTGGTCAGCTCGTGCTTTCACACAAGAAGGCACGCCTCCAAAAGAGCTGGGAAAACATTAACGAAGCACTCGAAACTGATGCAGTTATCCAAGGTTACATCAAGAGCCGCACTAAGGGTGGTATGATTGTTGATGTATTTGGTATCGAGGCATTCCTCCCAGGTAGCCAGATTGACGTTCACCCAATACGCGACTACGATGTATTTGTAGGCAAGACAATGGAATTCAAAGTTGTTAAGATTAACCAAGAATTCCGTAACGTAGTTGTATCACACAAGGCTCTCATCGAAGCTGAGCTCGAAGCACAACGCAAGGAAATAATCTCACACCTTGAAAAGGGTCAAATCCTCGAAGGTGTTGTTAAGAACATTACTTCTTACGGTGTATTCGTTGACCTCGGTGGTGTTGATGGACTTATCCACATCACTGACCTCTCTTGGGGCAGAATCAACGACCCACACGAAGTTGTTGAACTTGACCAAAAAATTAACGTGGTTATTCTTGATTTCGACGAAGAAAAGAAGCGCATTGCTCTCGGCTTGAAGCAACTCGCTCCACACCCATGGGACGCTCTCGATCCTAACCTCAAGGTAGGCGACCACGTTAAGGGTAAGGTTGTTGTTATGGCTGACTACGGTGCTTTCGTTGAAATCCAACCAGGCGTTGAAGGTCTTATCCACGTTTCAGAAATGAGCTGGAGCCAACACTTGCGTTCTGCACAAGATTCATGAAGGCTGGCGATGAAGTTGAAGCAGTAGTATTAACACTCGACCGCGACGAACGCAAGATGTCTCTTGGTATCAAGCAACTCCGCGAAGACCCATGGGAGGCTATCGAAGCTAAATACCCAGTTGGTTCTAAGCACAACGCTAAAGTTCGCAACTTCACAAACTTCGGTATCTTCGTTGAACTCGAAGAAGGTGTTGATGGTCTTATTCATATTTCTGACCTCTCTTGGACTAAGAAGGTTAAGCACCCATCTGAATTCACACAAACAGGCGCAGAAATCGATGTTGTTGTTCTCGAAATCGACAAGGAAAACCGTCGCTTGAGCCTCGGCCACAAGCAATTGGAAACAAATCCTTGGGATACATACGAAACAATTTACACACCAGGTTCAACTCACGTAGGTAAGATTACAGAATCTATGGACAAGGGTGCTGTTATCACACTTAACGAAGGTGGCGAAGGTTTCGCAACTCCAAAGCACCTTGTTAAAGAAGATGGTTCACAAGCACAACTTGGCGAAGAACTTCCATTCGTAGTGATTGAATTTGTTAAAGAAACAAAGCGCATCATTCTTTCACACTCTCGCACATTCGAAGAAGTGAAGGAAGAACCACGTCGCCCACGCGGTGGTAACAACAAGAAAGCTTCTGAAGCAGCTGCACAAGTTAATAATGTAGCAGCTAGCACATCTCTTGGCGACCTCGGCATTCTCGCTGACCTCAAGAAGAAGATGGAAGAAGGCAAGTAATTACAGAAAAGTAAATTATTACAATCATCATAACAGGACTGGACTCCACATCGGAGTCCAGTTTTTTTGTTTTTTATACAATAAGACTTTGTTTTTTAAATTAAAATCCATATATTTGCAATCTGACATTTTCATACATCACCAATGAAGCGATATATCTTAATAGTTCTGACTTTTGCTGTTTGTCTTTGCTCAACCATGGCAGGACCTACCATTCGTTGGAATCAAACTTACCAAAACTACTTCGATAAATACAAAAATCTTGCTATTAAGGAGATGCAACGCTACGGAATACCAGCAAGTATTACCCTTGCACAAGGAGTTTTGGAGAGCGGAGCAGGGCAAAGCAAATTGGCAATAGTTGCCAATAATCACTTTGGTATAAAATGTCATGATTGGACTGGGCGCACCATTTCGCACGATGATGACCTCAATGGTGAGTGTTTTCGTGCTTACGACACAGTGCTTGATAGTTTTGAAGACCACTCAAAATTTCTCAGTGGAAGAAAACGCTACAATTGTTTATTTAATCTTTCAAAATATGATTATCGTGGTTGGGCACATGGACTAAAGCGTGCTGGATATGCCACCAATCCCCAATATGCTTACAAACTTATAGAAATTATTGAGGTCTATAAACTTTACCAATACGATAATGCAAAGTTTGTAGAACCAATTGAGCCAACTCGTCCTGAAATCACAAAGAAACCAACACCAAAGCAAAACATGTTGAATACAGGTTTGCGTAACTTCCGTGCTTTCAACGAAAATTGTTACGTTACGGCACATGCGGGTGATACTTACAAGGATATTGCTAAAGAGGTGAATATTAGCGAGAAAAAGTTGGCTAAATACAACGAACAGGATATTGACAAACGACTCTATGAAGGCGAAATTGTATGGTTACGCAAAAAACAAAAGCACGCTCCAAGCGAGTATCGAAATCGTCCTCATATCGTTCAACCATCTGAAAGCTTATACGATATATCACAAAAATATGGTATTCGACTAAAAAATCTTATCAAGATGAATAAAAAATTAGTGAAGCGTGGTATCTGTACCAACGACAAAATAAGATTGTACTGACAATTAAAATAAGGTGGATTCTTTAAAAATCCACCTTATTTTGTTTTCAAACCATGGATTGCAGCTTGTTTTTCATTCTATTTTTTTCATTTAAATAATAATCCTGTCAGTTTATACAGATGAGTAAGGTTTCCATACTGGCATTGCTCTGAATTGAAAAAGAAGCTTAAACGAAAACAAAGGTAGTTTTTGAAAAACAAAAGGTTAGAGTTTTTCGCCACAATGGCGACAAAATCGGTCGTTAGGGTCTATTCTATCGCCACATCGTGGACACTCTCCGTGCTTCGATTTCCTTTGCGTTTCATCAACAAATGTAGCAGTAACAATGCCTGTTGGAATGGCTATAATGGTATAACCGAGCAACATTACAAAGGCTGAAAGCAACCGTCCGAAAGGCGTTACTGGCGTTATATCGCCATACCCCACCGTGGTCATGGTTACGATGGCATAGTAAACCGATGTACCAAGGTCGGTAAACTGCGTGTTAGGCTGATTACCTTCCGCAAGATACATGACTGTGCCAAGACAGGTTACGGTGATGAGGACAAACATAAAGTAGACCAAAATTTTATTAGAACTTTTCTTTAACGACTGCAATAGCAGGTGTCCTTCGTTCAGAAAGGTAAAGAGTTTGAACACACGGAAGATTCTAATAAAACGAAATGAGCGCAAAAGTATCATGTATTTTGCACTTGGGAAAATGATACTTAGGTAGGGCGGAACGGTCGATATGAAATCAACAATACCGAAAAAGGTTAACGCATATTTTCGTGGTTGGGGCGAACAATACAATCTTGCACAATAATCAAAGGTGAACAATGCCGTTAAAATGATTTCAACGATTTCCAAAATATACTTGTAGGTGTAAGCCAACGTTCTTACACTTTCGGTAAAGGCAACAATAATGCTTACAAAAATAATGACGATGAGCGCAATATCGTAAGCTTTTCCCTCTTTCGTATCGGCTTCAAAGATGATTTTGTATAACTTTTCTTTCATGAAAAACTATTCCTTACTCTAATTCTGACAATTCCAACCAACGCATTTCCTTTTTGTCTAATTCGGCTTTTAGATTTGGCAGCTGCTTTGATATTTCCGTTAATTTATCAATTTCAATATTTCCCGAACACAGTTGCTTCTCCATTTCGGCAATACTAGTTGTGATTTGCTCTATTTCTTTTGTGAGTTGCTCGTATTCTCTTTTTTCTTTGTAACTCATTCGTTTACGCGTATCGTTGTGATAGTCGCGCTGAACGCTTTGCTTCTTTTCCTTTTGCTTTGTTTCTGCGTTTTCTTCTTTGGTTTTCAACACATTATAATCACGGAACTGCGTGTAGTTTCCAGGAAAATCTTTTATTTCTCCTTCGCCCTTGAATACCAACAAATGGTCTACCACCTTGTCCATAAAATATCTGTCGTGGGAAACCACTATGACACAACCTGGGAAGTCTTGCAAATATTCTTCAAGTATTTGAAGTGTCTGAATATCAAGGTCGTTTGTAGGTTCGTCGAGGATAAGAAAATTAGGATTTTTCATCAAGATAGTACACAAATACAGCTTTCTTTTTTCGCCTCCCGAGAGTTTTGCCACATAGTTATGCTGCATTTCGGGTGTAAAAAGGAAGTAGTTTAAGAATTGTGAAGCCGTCATGTGCCTGCCACCTCCAAGGTCGATGTAATCGGCAATGTCGGTAATGATGTCTATTACCTTTTGGTCGTCTCTGAATTTGAGTCCTTCTTGCGAGAAATAGCCAAAGCGCACGGTTTCGCCAATATCGAATTTCCCGCTATCGGGCTTCACCAATCCGAGTAACATTTTGATAAAGGTCGATTTTCCAGTACCGTTATTGCCTACAATGCCCATTTTTTCGAAGCGAGCAAAGTTGTAATAAAAATCTTTGAGTATGGTTTTCGTTTCGAAGGCTTTTGAAACGTATTGGCATTCAAATATTTTGCTACCAATATATACGTTCGATGCCTTCAAACGTATTTGTCTTTCTTCGATACGTTGTTGTGCTTTTGCTTGCAATTCGAAGAAAGCGTCTTCTCTGTATTTTGCTTTGTGTCCACGTGCTTGTGGTTGTCGGCGCATCCAATCTAACTCTGTTCGATACAAGTTGTTGGCTCTTGCTATTTCGGCACGTGTGTTGGCGATACGCTCTTGTCGCTTTTCCAAATAAAACGAGTAATTTCCTCGATAGGTATAAACCATATTATCGTCTAATTCGAGTATAACATTGCATACATTATCAAGGAAATAACGGTCGTGCGTAACCATTAACAAGGTCTTATTTCCTCGCGAAAGATAGCCTTCTAACCACTCTATCATTTCAAGGTCTAAGTGGTTGGTAGGTTCGTCGAGTATGAGCAGGTCAGGTTCGGTAATGAGTACATTTGCCAATGCTACTCGTTTTTGCTGTCCACCACTCAACTGCCCCATTGGTTGGTCAAGGTCTGTAATCTTCAGAGTGGTCAAAATTTGCTTTGCCTTCAACACTTTCTCGGGGTCGCCTTCGTGGTTGAAGCACGCATCAAGCACAGATTCTTCTGATTTAAACTTAGGACTTTGCACCAAACAGTTTACTTTCAAGTCGTTACGAAAGATGATTGCACCTTCTTCGTAGCCCTCTTTGCCTGTAAGAATGGATAATAAAGTAGACTTTCCTGTGCCATTTTTCGCTATCAATCCTACGTGTTGTCCTTCGGCAATGGAAAACGAAATCTGGTCGAAAAGCACTTGTGAGCCAAATCTTTTCGATAGTTTTTGAACGTCTAAGTAAGGTATCTGTGCCATGCTGCTCGTCTTTTATTCTGCCTTTTCGTCTGTTTCTGCTGGTTCTTGCGCCTCTTCCTCTATTGGTTCTTCGGGCAAAGTAAGCGTTTCGCCTGCCAGTTCAGCGTTGATTCTTCCAATATAGTCGAGCACTTCCTCTCGCCCAAGTTTCGATTCCGATGATGTTACAAAGTAAGGAGGTATTTCTTCCCATGTATCTTCCAACTTTTTCATCCATGCAGCAGCATTGGCTTTTGCTTTTCCGACCGAAAGTTTATCAGCTTTTGTAAAGACAATTGAAAACGGAATATTGCTTTTGCCTAACCAATCTATAAATTCTCGGTCTATTTTTTGTTGCTCGTGGCGTATGTCGATAAGCACAAAGACGTTCACCAACTGCTTGCGTTGCAATAGGTATTGGGCTATCATTTGCTCCAATTTATTGCGTACCGTCTTCGAATTTTTAGCATATCCATAACCAGGAAGGTCTACAATGTACCACTCTTTATTGATTATGAAATGATTGATTAACAATGTTTTACCCGGTTTTGCTGATGTTTTAGCCAAACCTTTATGATTGCAAAGCATATTGATAAGGCTCGATTTTCCCACATTCGAACGCCCTATAAATGCGTATTCGTTTTTTGTATCGTTAGGACACTTCGCTATCGTAGGCGAAGAAATACTAAATTCAGAATTCTTAATTATCATTTTGATTTTGTTTTGACTACAAAACTACAAAAAAAGGACGAAATATTGGCATCGTTATCCGAAATTCATCCTTGTGAAGCTAAAAAGTGATGGTTGTTATAGAACTTTACAACATGGGAAGTAACCTAATTCTTTTGCTCAACTTCTTTTGTAAAACCACTTTATAGAATATCAAATTTTTTTAGAGCCTTTTTGACTATCAATTCATATTCTTCTCCCAAATCGCAAAATCGTTGTACACAACGAAAAGCTGCCTGTTTTACAGCCAAGTCATTTGACAATAAAGCTACTTCAACTTGGTCAAGAAATTCGTTCATACCTCGTTCATTAGGCTCTTTTCTATCAGAAAATAGACATGCCAATGTTTGAAAACCACAGATAAGATACAAACTCTTATCAGAAGCCAAACATTTAAATGCCAACGAAGGAGCATAATCAAGATAGCGAAGCAAATTGAATGAAAGGTGTTCAGCTATTTCTTGTGTCGGAATTTGTTCTAACCAAATATCAGCAACATCGGCTAACATCTTTTCAGAAGGCATAATATAAGTTGCTAAAATCTTACATTCACGACTATTTTCTTTCCATAAAGCAATTGCCAAATCATAATCTTTCCCATAATCTTTTGCAATTTTGCGCAAAGATAATAGGTCAATTCCCCAATTTACTTTATAATCTGCACCTTTTTCACGCATAGATTGAGCAGCTACTCCGTTCATGTATAAATGGAAAGATTGCTTAATTTGCTTTATTTTTTCGTGTGTTTCTTCTGTCATCATATACTATATTCTTTGGAATATCTCATCATCTGATTTGAATAGCTTTCTGTATAATCTAATATAACATCAATTACTTGATTATTAATATCGTATTCTAAATTCATTCGAGGATTAATAAAACCTTTATAAGGAGCAATATTCAGCTTTTTGTAACGCTCTAAAACTTCATTATGCAACGCTTCATCAACCTTTATGGCATAAGTTTCGACTAACATACGAGCCGCATCGAAGTCTCCACAACTCTTTATTCGTTGTATTTCAGCAAGCTGTTGTGCAAAGATTTCACGCAATTTTTCGTAATCATTAATGCGAATATAAGTCTTTGTTCTATTGCTATTTATTTCTTTATTCTGAACAAATTCTATAACATTATGAACTTTACCCAATTCAAAAGCCCAGCGAGCAATCAAAGCCCTATTCTGCATGTGTGATTCTTCAATCATTTTTCCAGCCTTGATACGTGCTAATTGAGTCATTAAGCCATTCATTATATACGAATAATATTGTGCTTTGTAGGCTTCTTCTGAATGTAGTAAGCCTAATTCTATTAACTTTTTATCAGCGATATAATACAATCCAAATAAGTCGGCACGTGCTTCTTCTATCGTGTTGCCATAATTTTTGAGTGCATCAGAATCGGTTTCAGGAAGTAGCTTTCCACTTCCATGCCCCAAGCATTCGTGTAAATCGGTATGCAATTCATCGGTTAAATCGGCATGTTTTGCTATCAAATCGCGTGTTGCAGCGTCAATTGCAAATTCTTCGATAAAGCCATTTCCTTTTGCAGCAACATTATATGCATGTGTTAAATTGGAAATAGTAACACTTTTTGAGCCATGTTCAGCACGAATCCAATCTGCATTTGGTAGATTGATACCTATAGCAGAGGCAGGATATTCGTCACCGCCTAACATTGCTGCACAAACAACATTGGCTGTAATACCTTTTACGACTTTCTTTTTAAACTCCTCATTTACAGGAGAATTATCTTCAAACCATTGAGCATTACTTGATATGAGTTGTGTACGTTTGGTCGCTTCTAAATCTTTATAATGAACAATTCCTTCCCATGAACCTTTCAGTCCTAAAGCATCGCCATAAACTTCGATGAAGCCGTTTATAAAATCAATTTGACCTTTATGTTCCTTTACCCATGCGATAGAATATTTGTCAAAGTCGTGTAAATCGCCTGTTGTATAATAATGAACGAGCAAACGAATGATTTTTTTTTGGTCGTCGTTTTCAGTGTAAGTTATGGCTTTATTCAACCAATATATGATTTTTTCTATAATTTTGCCATACTTACCATTCAGCTTCCACACTTCCTCATAAATCTTACCATTCTTTTTTACCAAAGTAGTGTTTAGCCCAAATGATAATCCTTTGTCGCTTGCTTGTTGTTTTTGGTTTGTATAAAAATGTTCAACCTCCTCTTGGCTAACATTTTCATAGTAATTGTTGGCTGAAGTCTGTATCAAATCAACACCTTCTGCCTTATTAACACGTTTCGCCAATATATCGGGATTAAAAATAATCTCGCATAGTGTGTTGCAAAGTTCTTCTAACTTGTCATGAGTATCAAGTTTGAAAAACTCTTTCCCCAACGATAGTACAGCTTCTTGAAAGTATGAACGAGAAAAGTGGGGCTGAAATTTATCCATTGCATAATGATGATGTATGCCACTTGCAAACCAAACTTGCTTTAAATAGAGTTCCAAAGCTTTAAAGTCATTGCTTTCTTGTTTGTACTTTGCTATGACAATTGCTTCCAAGGTTCGTCTGATTTGCAGATTATACTTTCCAAATTGGTCGAAAGTTATATCTCGTCCCCATAATGTAGCTTGCGCTAAACAATAAATGTATAATTTTTGATTTAGCGTAAGATTTTTGAATCCATCTAATTGATAGCGTAACATTTGAATATCGCCAAATCTTTCAGATGAATAATCAAAAGTTTCTTTGTTCATAAAGTCTTTTAGAAAATTCTTATTTTATAGTTTGAAATTTCTACTTTGTGCATTCAACTTTCTCTTTTCTTGTAGTTTGAACTCACGTGGTGTCATTCCGTTTATGCGATAGAAAGAAGCATAAAATGATTGTCGATTTGCAAAACCTACCATCTCGCTTATATCTTCCATATTTAAATCTTGATATTTTTTCGATGCAAGGATTGTCATTGCTTCCTCTATCCTAAATTTATTCACAAAAGAAGTATAGTTCGTTTTGAACTTTACGTTTACAACGGCTGATATATATCGTGTATTCGTGCCTAAATCGTCAGCGAGTTGTTTGGCAGAATAGTTTTTATCCTTATATTTCTGCTGGATTAGTAGTATGTTTATAATTTTATCCTTCAACTCTTCCATCAATTTCGGACTCACAAATTTGCGATATGCCGCTGTCTTTTCTTTTTTTTCTGTAATATTATACTTTGCCATAAATAGTATGATTAAAACAAATTACCGCTAAGTTGATACTTTGCAAATATAAATATTTTTTTTTTACAAATTCAACTTTTTTGGCAATAATTCTTGAAATCTGTACAAATTTTGAAAGCAAATATTCAATATCTCATAGAAAAAGCACTTTTTCTACATTATCAGAATGATTATTTTATCATTCTTCACTCAAAGGGAAATGGCATTCATCTATTTATTCAACATTAAAAAACATTTCTTCGTTTGTTAAAAAGCTATTTACGAATATCTCTTTTGCTTCTTTTAATAGTTGCTTCTCATCATTGTATCGGGCAGAATAATGCCCTAAAAGTAATTTTCCAACTTCGGCTTTTAACGCTACTGTTGCAGCTTCCGATGCAGTGCTGTGATAATAAAGTTTTGCTCTGTCCTTAAAATCATCAGCATAAGTGCTTTCATGATACAATACATTTACGCCTTTAACCATTTTATGAAGATTTTTCATGTAGCGTGTATCAGAGCAATAAGCATACGAACGAGGTTTTTCCGCAGGTATTGTCAAACGAGTGTTGGGAATAATTTCGCCATCGTCTGTTGTCCAATCTGCTCCTGCTTTAATATTATTGATTTGACTAACAGGGATTTTGTAAAAATCAATCATATCCCTTTTAATATGCGGAGCTGTTGGCTTTTCGCGAAAAAGAAAGCCGCAACATGGTATGCGATGTTCTAATGGAACAGATTCTATCGTAATACTTTTGTCTTCGTATATAACCTTATTTTCTGTTGTTTCCACACAATGAAAGAATACTTCATATTCTAATCCTTTGCAGAATAATTCCATAGAGAGGTTAAAGTATTGCTCGAACTCCTTTGGTGCATAAACATGAAGTGGATTTGTGCGACCTGTCATGCCAAAAGTGGAGAGCATTCCCATTAATCCAAAGCAATGGTCGCCATGAAGATGAGAGATGAAAACTGCTTGAACTTTCGAAAAATGAATACGCGAGCGCCTGATTTGTATTTGCGTTCCCTCTCCACAATCTATCATAAAGAGTTTTCCTCGCACCTCCACAATCTGACAAGTTGCATTGTGGCGAAGCGTAGGTAATGCACTTCCGCACCCTAAGATATGTATTTTAAAAGGCTCCACGCTTATTTGTTACGTCCGAAAAGGAATACTCCGTTTTTATTTTCAAGCAACATTGAGTCTGCTCCAAGTTCTAAGACCGCAAAAGTATCTTTAGACAAAACGAGTTTTCCATTAAATATCTTCCATTTTGTCCATGTATCTTTCTCCGATTGTACTTTAGACGTAATCGTTCCTCCCTCGATAATATCGAAATTCTTATCGATGCTTGACCAATTTCCAAGCAACGAAGTAATATTAATTGCACTGCGCAACATCATATCGCCATATTCTTTGTATCCGATTACAGCAAAGCGGTCGCCTATAAGTTTACCACCTTTAACAACTTCCGTAGTATCGTCAGGGTTTTGAATAAACTCCAATGTGTCGCCAGCGTCGGTCAATAATATAATTGAATTCATGCCACCATCGAGCATTGTTCCATAAATAGTAGTATCACCTGCGTTAAGCGAATCAGCAGACTTTGAATTTGTCTCTATAACTTTCCCTTTGTTTGTATTCTTACAACCAATAAAGATAGCTGCAATGAATGCAAATAACAAAATAATAGGTAATTTTTTCATAACTTAAATATTATTTATTTTCTATTTTCTTAGCTTCATTCCAAAGTTTATCCATTTCTTCTAAAGCCATATTTTTCAACTCTTTATCTTGTTTCTTAGCTTGTTGTTCAACGTAAGTAAAACGAGAAATGAATTTCTTGTTAGTATATTCGAGCGCATTGTCTGGGTTTAACTTGTAAAGTCGGGCTGCATTGATGACTGAAAAAAGGAAATCACCCAATTCTTTTGTAGCCTTTTCGCTGTCTTCTTTGGATAATTCCACTTTCAGTTCTTCAAGTTCTTCAGCAACTTTTTCCCATACATCTTCTCTATTTTTCCAATCAAATCCAACATTGCGTGCTTTGTCTTGTATTCTATACGCTTTGATTAGACTTGGCAAAGAATCAGGAACTCCAGAAAGCACCGTTTTGTTCCCTTCCCTCTCCTTTTGTTTTCTCTGCTCCCAAGTCGATTCAACTTGTGTTGCCGTTGTTGGCAATTCGCTGCTACCGTTTGTGTTTCCTTGTTTTTTAGTGTCTAATTCGTCCTTATAAACAACTTGTCCTTGTTGATTGATTGCCATTTTTTCATCTGCAACTTGCCAACCAGTCCAATCTATAAAGTCATGACGGAACATGAGTTTATCCGATTGAGCATTGCAGACATCAACGATATCAAAATCGTTAGTTTCACTTCCCAATAGCGAATAGAACACAACATGTTCCATAACATCGCCCAATTCTTTACAAATGTTTTTTTTGTCCTGCTTGATGAGCGCATCAGCAAGCTCAAAAGTTTCTTCAATAGTATTAGGACGCAAACTTTCAAAAGTTTGTTTTCTGTCCCACGGACATTCCTTTCTTAATCGTTCTTGAACATCAAGTAAACGACTGAATGCTGCTAATTTTTCTTCTTTGGTATGCAATCTTATGAAATTTAAAGTTAAAAGAAGTACTAAGTACCCTTATTTATTATGCAAAGATACATTATTCAAGCGATTTTTTCGTAATTTTGCATCGTTTTTAAAGATAATAAAGAAATTATAATATAAACGCAATGGAATTAGCAAGTAAGTACGACCCACAGAACGTGGAAGCGAAGTGGTATGAGTATTGGCTCAACAACAAATTATTCAGTTCTAAGCCCGATGGACGAGAGCCTTACACGGTGGTTATTCCTCCACCTAATGTAACGGGTGTTCTGCACATGGGACACATGCTGAACAACACAATTCAAGACATTCTTGTCCGTCATGCACGCATGGAGGGTAAGAACGCTTGTTGGGTACCAGGTACCGACCATGCCAGCATTGCGACAGAAGCAAAAGTTGTAAACAAACTTGCTGAACAAGGAATAAAGAAGACTGACCTCACACGAGATGAGTTTTTGAAGCATGCGTGGGATTGGACTGACGAACATGGTGGCATTATCCTTAAGCAATTGCGAAAACTTGGTTGCTCTTGCGATTGGGAACGCACAGCTTTTACGATGGACGAGAAACGTAGCGAAGGCGTTATCAAAGTTTTCTGCGACCTTTATAATAAAGGTCTAATCTATCGTGGTGTGCGCATGGTAAACTGGGATCCAAGTGCAAAAACCGCCCTTTCTGACGAAGAGGTAATCTACAAAGATGAGCATTCAAAACTTTATCATCTTAAATATTACATTGCTCCTGAAGACCAAAGCAAGGTTGAACGTAAGCACGAAGAAAATGTAATGCACCAAGATTGCAAGGGATATTATGCAGTTGTGGCTACAACACGTCCTGAAACCATCATGGGCGACTCTGCAATGTGTATCAACCCTGACGACAATAAGAACACTTGGTTGAAAGGTTTGCATGTAATTGTGCCATTAGTAGGTCGTTGCATTCCTATTATTGAAGACTCTTATGTTGATATTCAATTTGGTACAGGTTGTTTGAAAGTTACTCCTGCTCACGACATCAACGACCATGCTCTCGGTTTGAAGCATGGTTTGGAAACAATTGATATTTTCAATGACAACGGAACACTTTCAGAAGCAGCTGGACTTTATGTTGGTCAAGACCGTATGGATGTACGCAAGCAAATTGCAATAGACCTTCAAACAGCTGAATTGATGGAAAAGGTTGAAGACTATGATAACAAGGTGGGCTACTCTGAACGTACCAACGTGCCTATCGAACCAAAGCTTTCAACGCAGTGGTTCTTAAGCATGCAACACTTTGCAGATATTGCGCTCGACCCTGTAATGAACGATGAAATAGAGTTCTATCCTAAAAAATACAAAAATACTTATCGCCATTGGTTGGAAAATATTAAGGATTGGTGCATCAGTCGCCAACTTTGGTGGGGACATCGCATACCTGCTTACTACTTTAAAGACCAAGACGGCAAGCCAGCTACGGTTGTTGCGGAAAATATTGAAAACGCTTTGGAACAAGCAAAGCGTATAAATCCAAGCATAAAACAGGCTGATTTGGAACAAGAAAGCGACTGTTTGGATACTTGGTTCTCAAGTTGGTTGTGGCCAATTTCTGTATTTGACGGAATCAACAACCCTGAAAATGAAGAAGTAAAATATTATTATCCAACCAGCGACTTGGTTACAGGACCAGATATTATCTTCTTCTGGGTAGCTCGTATGATAATGGCTGGCTATGAATATCGCCAAACATTCCCATTCAAACATGTTTATTTCACGGGGATTGTACGCGACAATATCGGACGAAAAATGAGCAAGAGTCTTGGCAACTCACCTGACCCATTGGAATTAATAGCAAAATATGGTGCTGACGGAGTGCGCATGGGTATGATGCTTTCTGCTCCAGCAGGCAACGACATCTTATTTGATGAAAGTCTTTGCGAGCAAGGACGAAACTTTAACAATAAGATTTGGAATGCTTTCCGTCTTGTTCAAGGTTGGGAGACTGCGATATAGACCAACCAGAGGCTAACAAGATTGCCATTAAGTGGTTTGATGCGAAACTCAAAGAAGTAAATGCTGAAATGGAAGAGCAGTTTAAGAGTTATCGTATTTCTGAAGCTTTGATGACAGTTTACAAGCTTTTCTGGGACGAATTTTCAAGTTGGTACTTGGAAATGATTAAGCCTGAATATGGCAAACCTATTGATAAGCAAACTTACGAGGCTACACTTCGTTTCTTTGATACATTATTAAAGATGCTCCACCCATTCATGCCGTTCATTACAGAAGAATTGTGGCAACATATTTTCGACCGTAAGGGAAATGAAAGCATCATGTTAGAGAAGTTAGAATTGGCACAACCTACTGATGAAGAAAAAACTTTGATAGTAAAAATTGAGAACATGAAACAAATTGTGGGTGGTATTCGTACCATTCGCAACCAAAAGAATATTGCTCCAAAGATTGCACTCTCATTGGAAGTTGTCGGCAAAAACAATTATGAAACTTACAACGCTGTCATTGCGAAAATGGCAAATCTTGAAAATATCAATGTTGTAGCCGAAAAAAGCTCTGATGCTTCTGCCTTCATGGTAGGTACTGATGGCTTTGCGGTTCCACTTGGTAATTTGATAGATGTGAAAGCTGAAATCGAAAAATTAGAGAAAGAACTTGCTCACTTAGAAGGTTTCTTGAAAGGTGTCAAAGCAAAACTCTCTAATGATAACTTTGTTGCTCATGCCCCAGAAGCAGTTATTGCAAAGGAACGCAAGAAGCAAAGTGATTCGGAAGAAAAGATAGAAGCTATCAAAGCTAATATTGAGGAACTTAAAAAGAAGTAAAATAACTTTATTGGGTAGGTGACGCTTTTTGTGTACCTACTCAATATTTTTTGCTTTACCTCTACTTGTGAATTATTTTATTTTCGTAACTCATTGTAATTTAACAGGATAATATTAATACCTCCCCTTATGAAAAAGTTAATATTCTTTACTTTCATTTCCTTATTGTTCTTCTCATGTAGTAAGGACGATGAATTATCGAACAAACGCCAACGCCCTAACATAATAGCTAACAAAACTATCTTTATGTATTTGCCTTGGACGGGAGGAAATTATGATAGCGGATTATATTCGGCGTTTATGAAGAATATAAGTAACGTTGAAAAAGCTATTGTAACAAAACAATCTTATCAAGCTACACGTACGTTGGTTTTGATAGCCAATTCTGCATCGTCAGCTACGTTGTTCGAGATTATTTACGACAAGGGCAAATGTTGGCGAGATACTTTAAAACAATATACAATCAGCGAAACTAATGAGAAAAGTCTTACTCAATATCTTGCTGATGTTAAACATTTCTCTCCTACTCCTGTCTATTCTATGATAATGGGAGCGCATGGTACTGGTTGGATTCCCAAAGGAACAAAACTTAATAGAAGTAGAAGTATCGGCGGAATAAGTGCAGCTCAACAATACAATATCACTGAAATTACAAATGCAATTGCCAATAATGGTATTAAATTAGAATTTCTTTGCTTCGATGATTGCTACATGGCAAACGTTGAAGTAGCTTATGAATTGCGCCAAGCAACGAATTATATTATAGCTTCGACATCGGAAATAATGGATTACGGACTACCTTATCATTTAATTTACCAATATATGGCAGAGCAAAGTCCTGATTATAATGCAATTATAAATGGGTTTCTATCATTTTATGCAACTTATTCTGCACCTTATGGAAGTCTGTCAGTCATAGATTGTGCCTATTCAAATGATATTGCTGCCGTGCTTAAAAAGTTCAATTCATCGAGTGCAACTCCTCCAACAGCTGACGAAGTTGCTGGACAAGATGTTTTCGCCAATCATTTATTCTATGATTTGGGTGATTATCTTAAAAGATATAATGCACAAATAACATCCATAGGACAGGACACTATCGAATATAGTCAAATCATAAAGCATCTTATTCCTTTCACAGGGAAAACTGAAAAACTTTATAGTGGCTTTCTTGACGCCCCATATACTTACAACGTTTCGGCTTATAGCGGTATTACCATAAGCGACCCTTCTGTTAATGCTGCGGCGATAGAAAATAAGAATAAAACAAATTGGTGGATTGCCACCCACCAATAACTAAATTTTTGCTTTAAACCTGAAAGTTATTCAGCCGGGCAATATATTTACCGAGTATATCAAACTCAAGATTTACAATTGTACCGATTTGAATATCTGCAAAATTAGTGTTTTCGCGTGTATATGGGATAATCGCAACTTTAAAAGTATTATCAGTTGGCTCGCAAACGGTTAGCGATACACCATTGACTGTTACCGAACCTTTATCGACTGTGAAGTATCCACGTTTTGCCAATTCAATGTCTTGTTCATATTCAAAGGTGAAATAAGTACTACCATCAGCATTTTCCATTGCAACACATTTTGCTGTTTCATCAACATGACCTTGTACAATATGTCCATCAAGGCGACCATTCATCAACATGGAACGCTCTATGTTCACTCTGTCGCCAATTTTTAACAAGCCAAGATTAGAGCGGTCTAATGTTTCTTTCATTGCCGTAACGGTGTAAGTATCATCAGTCAAGCGTACTACGGTAAGACAAACACCATTATGAGCAATGCTTTGGTCTATTTTTAATTCATTAACGTATGTACATTTCAGCGTGAAATCTATATTTTCTTGATAACGTTCAATAGCTACTACTTGTGCCATTTCTTCTACTATACCTGAGAACATATTTTATTTTCTTGGTTTTATATCGTTTTTTATATTATTGTTCATCATAAAAAAGGTGGAACTCCAAAAGGAACTCCACCTCATTATTATCTCTCTATGACGAGAGTTTTAGAAAGTCGCATCGATGATGTGATGAAAAGTCCGAGTATCTATGATAGGAGAACTCTCCGCTTTTGTAATCCACCGACCCAAGGGTTTAGTCGCTAATGCGATTTATGTGGCCCGCCATTGTCAAGAGAAGTCTTCTCGGTTTTCAGATTTATTTGATGACTATCCCAATCGAATCGACACGACTATGTCTTTACCTTTCAAATGCAAAGGTAATACATTTTTTCAATGTACCAAACAGTTGCACTTAAATTATGGTTTCAAGCAATACTTCACCAATAGTTGGGTGAATATGAATAATGTCACGCAAATCATTGAGCGTAGCATCATTGTTCATAAGTACTGCAACTTGTTGTGTAATATCAGCAGAGTGGGCACCAAAGACGTGGCAACCAATGATTTTACCATTTTCGTCAGCCATAACTTTGAGCATGCCTTCGGTTTCTTCCATTGCCAATGCCTTACCATTTGAACGGAAAAAGCCTTTCTTCACAATACACTTGATACCTTCTTTCTTGCAAGCATCTTCGGACATACCTACTGAACCTGCTTCTGGATAGGTAAATACGGCAGCTGGCATAATATCGAAACGAATCTTATCTTGCTTGTTCATGATATGATTCAAGACGTGTAAACCTTGGAAACTTGCTGCATGAGCCAACATTTGCTTTCCATTCACATCGCCAATAGCATAAACGCCTGGTACGTTGGTTTCATAGTAATCGTTGGTTTCAATACCTTGTTTAATAGTATTTATGCCTGCAACTTCCAAACCAAGACCTTCAACATTAGCAGCACGACCTGTTGCAACAAGTACAACATCGGCAACGACTTGCTTTTCTTGACCTTTTTGTTCAAAAGTAACGACAGCTTGTTTCTTGTCTTCTGTTGCTTGAATGCTCTTAACACCACTATTCATATTGAAATTGATTCCACGTTTTTCCAAAGTCTTGCGCAAACGCTTGGCAATATCTGAATCTATCGTTGGCAAACATTCCTTGAGGAACTCAATAACAGTAACAGAGCTACCGAAAGTTTCAAACGCAGAAGCAAGTTCAAGTCCAATAACACCAGCACCAATGATAGCCATTGAGTTAGGAACATGGTCAATTTCCAACAATTCAGTAGAAGTCATAACCTTATCCTTGAGGTCTGTACCTTCAGGAGAATCCAAAGTTGGTATAAAAGGAAGCATTCTTGCACGAGAACCTGTTGCAATAATAATATTGTCAGCAGTCATTTGTGTCCCATTCACTTCAATAACTTTCTTGTCAACGAATTTGGCTTCACCTTCAATATAAGTGATGCCAGGTTGTGCCATAAGGCCTTTTACACCTTCACGCAACTGTGCAATCACGTCATTTTTACGTTCTTGAATGCGAGTGAAGTTCACATGACCACCGCCTACGCATGAAAGCAATGGATTGCGATAGAGTTCTGCATCGTGAGCAAAACTCTTTGTTGGTATGCAACCACAATTAAGGCATGTTCCACCAGGGTGGGATTTCTCAATGATGGTTACCTTTAGCCCTTCTTTGGCAGCATGAACTGCCGTATGGTAGCCTCCAGGACCAGCGCCGATAATAATTAAATCAGTCTTTTCCATAATATTATACCTTTCTATTTTTACTCGTTAATTGCTTGGCGATAATTGAGGATAGGCTTAGTTGCTGCCAAAACATCATCAACACGACCAATAGGAGTATTGGTTGGTGCTTCCAAAACAACATTTGGAGTTTCGCGTGCTTCACGTGCAATCTTGTGCATAATCTCAATAAAGCTATCAAGAGTTTTCTTGCTTTCGTTTTCTGTAGGCTCAATCATCATTGCTTCATGGAAAAGCAATGGGAAATAGATTGTTGGTGCATGGAATCCATAATCCAAGAGACGTTTAGCAACGTCCATTGTTGTAACACCAGTACTCTTGTCTTTCAAGCCATCGAATACGAATTCGTGCATGCAAATGCCACCAATTGGTAATTCATAATCGTCTTTCAAAGATTCCTTGATGTAATTGGCATTGAGGGTTGCAAATGGACCTACCATTTTTAAGTTTTCTTTACCAAGTGTCAAGATGTAAGTATAAGCACGCAATGTTACAAGGAAGTTACCCATGAACTGACCAACATGCATATTATTGAGAGAATATTCTTCCGTTGCTTCAGGAACATCAAGTGCGTAACCATTTTCTGTTTTCAAGACATGTGGCTTTGGTAAAAATTCTACAAGGTCTTCTCTTACACCAACAGGGCCACCACCAGGACCACCACCACCGTGAGGTGTTGAGAAAGTCTTATGGATATTGATGTGCATTACATCAAAGCCCATATCGCCTGGACGTGCTACACCTAACATAGGATTGAGGTTTGCTCCATCGTAATACATCAAACCACCGCACTCATGAACTAACTTCGCAATTTCAGGAATGTTCTTTTCAAAAAGACCAAGTGTATTAGGGTTGGTCATCATCATACCTGCGATATCATCACCAAGCAATGGTTTCAAATCTTCAACATCGACAAGTCCTTCAGCAGTACTTTTTACTTCAACAATATCAAGTCCACAAACGGCAGCAGAGGCTGGATTTGTTCCGTGTGCAGAGTCTGGAATGATAACCTTTGTACGTTTTGTATCGCCACGCTTTTCGTGATAAGAGCGAATAATCATCAAACCTGTAAGTTCACCTTGCGCACCAGCAAAAGGATTTACAGTGAAATCTGCAAGACCAGAAATATTTGCTAAAGTCTTTGCTAATCCATATTCTACCGACAAGGCACCTTGTACAGTATCAATAGGTTGCATTGGGTGTACACCTGTAAAACCAGGAAGAGCAGCAATTTCTTCATTGATGGTTGGGTTATACTTCATTGTGCAAGAACCCAATGGATAGAACCCATTATCAACACCAAAATTGTTTCCGCTATGATTTGTATAATGTCTTACGACTGTTAATTCGTCGCATTCAGGAAGTTCTGCATCTTTCTCACGCTTCAAATTGCTTGAAAGTTCATAGTTTCCAAATTCATTTTTAGGTAGGCTGTAAGCTTTGCAACCAGGTTGTGAAAGCTCAAAAATTAAATTGCCATATAATCTATTGTTCATTTCTTCAATAATTTAAGTAATTGTAAACCTTTAATTAAAGTTCATTGTTTTTAGAGAAGAGCAATAAGTGCTTCCATTTCTTCCTTTGTTCGTTTTTCTGTTACAGCTATAAGAAGACCATTCTTGCCAACTTTAACACCAGGAAGAATACCTTTTTCGATAGCTTTATCGTAGAAAGTATCTCTGTTTTCAATATTTATTAAAAATTCATTGAAGAAAGGCTGACTGTAAGCTAATTTTGCTTTGCCCGTAGCAACCATTTTTTCGCAAAGATAATGTGCTCCATCAAAACTCATCTTGGTAGCTTCTTTCAATCCTTGTTTACCCATCATAGCTGAGTAAATAGTAACGTAAAGTGCCATTAAACTTTGGTTAGAACATATATTTGATGTGGCTTTTTGACGGCGGATATGTTGTTCGCGAGCCTGTAAAGTAAGTACAAAAACACGTTGACCACGTGAATCTTTTGTTTGGCCTACAATACGTCCAGGCATCTTACGCATCATTTTTTGTGTACAACTCATGTATCCTGCATAAGGTCCACCAAATGCCATAGGCAAACCAAGGCTCTGAACATCACCTACTGCAAAGTCTGCTCCCCATTCACCTGGAGTTTTCAATAATGACAAGTCAGCAGCAACGCTATTAACAATAAATAGTGCTTTATTCTTGTGGCAGATGTCAGCAAAACCTGTGAAATCTTCTGTTATACCATAATAGTTAGGTTGTTGAACAATAACACCAGCAACAGTTCCATCTGCCATCTTTGTTTCCAAATCTTTCTTTGATGTAATGCCTTCTTCCTCTTCAATAGCAACGAGGTTCACTCCGTTAAAGTGTGCATAAGTTTTCAATACATCAATAATTTTTGGATTCAATGTTTTTGAATACAAAACTGTTTTCTTTTTGCTTGATATAGCTGCAGCTACCATCATTGCTTCGGCTGTAGCTGTCGAACCATCATACAAAGAAGCATTGGCAACGTCCATGTTTGTAAGTTCGGCAATTATACTTTGGAATTCAAAGATATAATGTAACGTCCCTTGAGAAATTTCTGCTTGGTATGGAGTATAAGAAGTAAGATACTCTGAACGGCTCACAATTTGTGGAATAGCACTTGGAGCATAGTGGTCGTAAACACCTGCACCAGCAAAGCAAGTCATCAATTTATTCTGATTAGCAAGTTTATTGAAAAAATTTCTTATTTCAATTTCACTCATTGCTTCAGGAATATCATACTCACCTTTAAAGCGCAATGCTTCAGGAATACCTGCAAAGAGGTCTTGGATGCTATTCACTCCGATTTTGTTAAGCATTTCCTGAGTTTCCTCTTGGGTATGTGGAAAGAATTTAAAATTCATGTTTCTCGTAATTTTAAAACGGTTAGCTTTATAAAACTTTATAGCTATTTTCTTTCGCAAAGTTTACTTTGAGAATGAAAACAGCTATAAACGTCATTAAGAATATTGTCTATAAACTATTTTGCGCAGAAATCTTCGTATGCTTTTGCATCCATAAGGTTATCAAGTTCTGACTTATTTGTAAGTTCTACTTTGATAATCCAGTTTGCGTATGGGTCCTGATTAACAAGTTCTGGTTGGTCTTCAAGTGCTTCATTAACTTCAAGAATTTTGCAAGAAACAGGAGAGTTAAGGTCAGAAGCAGCTTTAACACTTTCTACTGCACCGAAACCTTCTTCAACTTCAAATTCATCGTCAGCTTCAGGCATATCAACATAAACTACATTGCCAAGAGCGTGTTGTGCATAATCTGTAATACCGATATAAGCAACATCACCTTCTACTTTTACATACTCGTGTGACTCAGCGTAAAAGAGTCCTTCAATAACTTTTGCCATAATTATTTTTATCTATTATTTTTATTTTTTCAAATTATAAAAAGGTGGCAAGAACTTCAATAATGGTGAGTTCTTGCACTTATTTTTATTACTTAACGTAATGTGGGTCGTAGAATTTTTTCTTACCAACTGTTGCTGGGAAGAACTTCTTGCGAATTTGTACTTCTACTCTATCCTCTAATTTAATATCAGCATCAACTAAAGCTACTGCACAACTCTTTTCTACTGAAATAAGTTTGTAACCTGTTGTGATTACGCCAATTTCTTTTCCGTCTTTGAATACTTTGTATCCATTACGTGGGATAGCATTGTCGTCAAGCCAAATGCCACGCAAACGTTTTGTAACACCTTCTGTTTTTTGCTTCAAAAGAGCCTCTTTACCGAGGAAGTTCTCTTTATCGAACTTAACGAACATAGATAAACCTGCCATTACAGGGGTAATTTCTTCAGAAAGTTCGTGTCCATACAATGGCATACCAGCTTCAAAGCGTAATGTGTCACGGCAACCGAGACCACAAGGAGTTGCACCTGCTTCCATTAATTTGTCCCATACCTTAACGATATAGTCAGGAGCTCCATATAGTTCGAATCCATCTTCACCTGTGTAACCAGTACGAGAAATTATTATTTCCTCGCCATCGTGATTCATTGTCTTAACTTCGTAGAACTTTAAGTCAGAACAAGCGATACCCAATTTTTCGGTAATAATCTTTTCTGCTTCAGGACCTTGGATAGCAAGTTGTCCATATTTTTCACTATCATTTACAAGTTTAATATCGAAACCTGCTGTATGTTGGCTAATCCAATCGAAATCTTTTTGGATATTGGCAGCATTGACTGTCAAAATGTATTCATTTTCGCCAACTTTGCAAATACAAGTATCGTCAACAACACCACCTATTTCCATGCAGAACATACCGTAGATAACCTTACCTACGCCTAATCCTGTTACATCATTTGTGAAAATATAATTGACAAATTTCTCAGCTTCATTACCAGAAACGATAATTTCACCCATGTGAGATACATCAAACACTCCACAATGCTTTCTAACTGCATTGTGCTCGTCAATAATACTTGAATACTGAATTGGCATATCAAAGCCACCAAATGGTGAAATCAATGCCCCCAATGCTACATGCTTGTCATAAAGGCATGTTCTTTTGTTCTCCATAATTATTTAAGAATTTTATTTTGTGCTAACCTTGGGTTTTCACCTTTGGTTTATGTTAATTGATTTAGGTTGGGATTTTCCCTTTCTTGCGATGCAAATGTAATAAAGTTTTTTTGATATTCCAAAAATTTTCAAAGATTTTACACTAATCTTTTAGGTTATTTTGTAAAACCGAGTTTTCAAAATGTGATTTAATCCTTTTTGAAGATACGTATATAAAATAAAAGGTCGCAACCTTATAGATTGCAACCTTTTATATATGATGTAATTGTTTAAATTACTTTACTTTTTCTACGATAGCCTTAAATGCTTCTGGATTATTAGCAGCGAGGTCAGCGAGTACCTTACGGTTGATTTCGATACCAGACTTGTGCAATGCGCCCATCAATTGGCTATAGCTCATATCATAAAGACGAGCTGCAGCATTGATACGTTGTATCCAAAGAGCACGGAAATTGCGCTTTTTGTTACGACGATCGCGGTATGCGTATGTCAAACCCTTTTCATAAGTGTTTTTTGCTACTGTCCAAACATTTTTACGGGCACCATAGTAACCCTTAGTTTGCTTCAGGATTCT
This sequence comes from Prevotella disiens JCM 6334 = ATCC 29426, assembly GCF_000613345.1. Taxonomy (GTDB): domain Bacteria; phylum Bacteroidota; class Bacteroidia; order Bacteroidales; family Bacteroidaceae; genus Prevotella; species Prevotella disiens. Next base: position 69,140 of record NZ_BAIS01000002.1, read on the forward strand.
TGTTCTTTTTGCTTTTGAAGCAACATGATTTACTGATCTTGGCATAGTTTCTTTTCCTTTTAATTTGTTTGACTAATAATGATTAACGAAGATTTAACAAGTCGCGTACTTGTTTCATGTTGCTACTGTCCACAAGTGCTGTGTGAACGAGGTTTCTCTTCTGTTTCTTTGTCTTCTTAGTCAAAATATGACTGTGGTAAGCACGATTACGCTTTACCTTACCTGTACCTGTGAAGCTAAATCTCTTCTTAGCTCCAGAGTTTGTCTTTTGCTTTGGCATTTTTTTTAAATTTAAATTGTTATTTATTTAATTCAGCTGTGGCAACGTATATACCAGGACGTTACGCACAGGTTCTTTCAATATCTTTACAAGAAAGATAAATCAAGTTTTCTTTATTCGCTCTTTAACTTATCAAGCACTGCAGAACCATTTTTTGCATTTGCAAATAGTCCGTTGTCTACATTTTCAGTTTCCTTTGATTCAACTTTTGTATCTGCATTTTTCGCATTTTCTTGGGCTTCCTCACGATCTCTGCGTTGCTGACTTTTCTTTGTTATTCCAGTTTTCTTTGGTGCAAGATAGAGGAACATCTTTTTGCCTTCAAGCTTTGGCAACTGTTCTACTTTTGCAAGTTCTTCCAAATCGTTGGCAAAACGTAACAAAAGCACTTCACCTTGTTCTTTGAAGAGGATTGAACGTCCACGGAAGAACACATAAGCACGAACTTTATTTCCGTCATTGAGAAACTCTTGTGCATGCTTCAGCTTGAACTGATAATCGTGTTCGTCGGTCTGAGGCCCAAACCTAATTTCTTTAATTTCCTGCTTTACCTGCTTTTGCTTCATCTCTTTCTGATGTTTCTTCTGCTGGTAGAGGAATTTAGAATAGTCGATGATTCTACAAACTGGAGGTTGTGCGTTCGGAGATATTTCAACAAGGTCTACACCTTCTTTTCTTGCAATATCCAAAGCTTTGCGCGCAGACATAACTTCTGCACCTTCATCACTTATCACACGAACTTCCCGTGCATGAATTTGCTCATTCACACGGTACTGAAACTTCATTTTGTCATTCTTCATTCAACTATATTAAAGTTTTATTTTTTACTAAACGGGTGCAAAGTTACTATTTTTCAATGGATTAAACAAATTTTTTATCTCTTTTTTATTAGTTATTTTGCTTTAAAACAGGCTTTTTGTGGTTTTTGAATCTTTTATACAGCGTTTCTACATATTATATAAGGAGAAACTCTGAACGATTTATACCATTCAGAGTTTCTCTTTAATAGATAGCTAATTGATTACTCAAGATTTTTTAATTGCTCTGCAACTTCGTTTTGAATACGTTTTACAAAGTCTTCTTTTGGCATAGTAGCTTGTTCGCCACCACCTTGTTGACGCATTGAAACCAATCCGTCTGCCATTTCTTGTTCGCCAACGATTACCATGTAAGGTACACGTTTTAACTCGTTGTCACGAATCTTACGTCCAATTTTTTCGTTACGGTCATCAACAATTGCACGAACTTCGTTAGCTTCAAAGTATGCTCTAACTTCTTCTGCATATCCATTGTATTTCTCTGAAATAGGCAGAATTGCTACTTGGTCTGGTGTCAGCCACAATGGGAAATGTCCTGCTGTGTGTTCTATCAAAACGGCTGTGAAACGTTCCAATGAACCAAATGGTGCTCGGTGGATCATCACAGGAGTTTGCTTGGTGTTATCTTCTGCTGTATATTCCAACTTGAAACGATTTGGCAAGTTGTAATCCACTTGGATTGTGCCTAACTGCCAACGGCGTCCAATGGCATCTTTTACCATAAAGTCAAGTTTAGGACCATAGAAAGCAGCTTCGCCTATTTCTACACGTGCTTTAAGACCTTTTTCCTCGCATGCCTCCTTGATAGCACGTTCGCTTTCTTCCCAAATTTCATCAGAACCGATGTATTTTTCTTTATCAGCAGGGTCGCGAAGTGAAATTTGAGCTTCGTAATTCTCGAAACCAAAAGTGATGAATACCTTTTGAATAATGTCTATAACATCTTCAAATTCCTTTTTAACTTGCTCTGGGCGAACAAAGAGGTGAGCATCGTCTTGTGTGAAAGTACGCACACGAGTAAGTCCATGCAATTCTCCACTCTTCTCGTAGCGGAACACTGTACCAAATTCAGCAATGCGCAAAGGTAAATCCTTGTATGAACGTGGTTTGTGTGCAAATATTTCGCAGTGGTGAGGGCAGTTCATTGGTTTCAACATGTATTCTTCACCTTCTTCTGGAGTTTGGATAGGTTGGAATGCATCTTTACCATAATGGGCATAGTGTCCAGAAGTTACATAAAGGTTTTTACCACCTATGCCTGGTGTTATCACTTCTTGATAGTGATATGGGCGTTGTAATTTACGCAAAACTTCTTGTAAACGAAGGCGTACTTGTGTACCCTTTGGCAACCAAATAGGAAGTCCCTTTCCTACTCTTTCAGAGAACATAAAGAGTTCCATATCTTTACCAATTTTACGGTGGTCGCGCTTTTTAGCTTCTTCCAACATCACAAGATATTCATCAAGCATTTTCTTTTTAGGGAAAGTTATACCGTAGATACGTGTCAATTGGTTGCTATTAGCATCGCCACGCCAGAAAGCACCTGCTACACTTGTTAGTTTCACAGCCTTTATTGCACCTGTTGAAGTAAGGTGAGGACCACGGCAAAGGTCGGTAAAATTACCTTGTGAGTAAGTAGAAATCGTTCCATCTTCAAGGTCTTCTACGATATGTTCCACTTTATATTCTTGTCCGTCAGCTGTAAATTCTTTAACTGCATCAGCTTTTGAAACATCTCGACGAACAATTGGAGAATCTTTCTTAGCCAATTCAAGCATTTTAGCTTCAATCTTAGGAAAGTCATTTTCAGAAATAGCTTGTCCGTCTGCTGTTTGAACATCATAGAAGAAGCCATTTTCAATAGCTGGACCAAATCCGAATTGGATACCAGGATATAATTCTTTAAGTGCCTCTGCAAGCAAGTGGGCTGACGAATGCCAGAAAGTATGCTTACCTTCTTCATCGTCAAACTTATAGAGAGCTATTGTAGCGTCCTCATTAATAGGACGATTTAACTCTGTTGTAACACCATTTACCCCGCAAGATACAACGTTGCGAGCGAGAGCCGGTGAAATACTCTCTGCAATTTGAAGTCCAGTAATGCCTTGTTCGTATTCACGAATAGAACCGTCTGGGAAAGTGATTTTAACCATAATACAAATTAGTTTTTATAAATCAATATGGGAACAAAGGTACAAATTTTATGCGAGAACAAAACAAGTATTCGAAATAAATGCTTAAATATTGCTGTTATTTATGCCAATAAATTGCTTTTTATTTTATATTGGTAAATTGTATGGATATAAGATGAAGATTATTCGGCATCAAAATGGAGTTGTTAGGAATTCATATCATTTCAAAAGTGCCTATTTCTTTCTCAAAAAGTGCCTATTTTGTTCTCAAAAAGTGCCTGTTTTGGAAACTCAAATAGGTTGCTTGGAAAATTAAACAACGACTTCTTATGACTACATAAATACAAATGGATAAAAATGCTTGTATTTCATAATGGCAATAGCAAATAAAAGAGTCATCATTTGCCTATGCAATAAAACTATGCATAAACAAAAAAGCCAAATTACTACATGCAATTTGGCTTTTCTGAGTTTTGTTCTTTACAATCTTTTATCCATATTAAAAAGTTGTGTTATTTCTTCTTTCTCTTGTTTCCAAAGAAACCAAATATACTTGGCTTGCCCGTAAAGCGTCTATAAAGTTTCCAACCTAATATAACAGCATCAGCAACTCCAACTCCCTTGACCATAATTCCTGAAAATCTTTTAGTAGGTGTAGATGAATCTTGTGGTTTATGGAAAACATTATCCCATAATCCCGACATACGATTGCTTTCTTTCGTAATTTCTGTAAGCAGTTGTGCCTTACGCAAACGTATTTCGCTTAGCGTCCTATACGTTGGTTCGTTGTTTTGTGAATTGCTAAACATAAGGCTTACTTTGACATTAATAGATGAGCCAAAAACTTAACGAGCGGGCGTTCAATAAGCCTATGGCGTAAAATAATTATCAAAAAAAGAAGTACCACATAGATTCCTCCCACAATGAGAAAAGTACAAGTCATTCCTACTACTGATGCTAATGCGTAAGCGGCAGCAAATGAAAGATATATTGCTGCCATTGCAAGCAATCCTACTACTGAAAGCAGAATAGCAATAGCGGTTAATAAGCGTACAACTTTTTCTATTACATCGAGCTTAACATATTCTGTTTGAAGCCCGATGTAATGTTTTGTTCGCTCAATAAGTTGTGCAATAGTTTCTACATTGTTATCGTTTGAAAGCATATTCGAGGATTAGAGAACGTCAGCTGCAGCGTCTTTAATGTCGTCAACAAATTCTTCAGCTTCTTTTCTGCTGAGTTTAATATCGTGTTTGTTGCAGAAATCATCTACTGCATCAGAGATTTTTGTACGAGTATCAGCACCTTTTTCGGGCGCCATTAATATACCTAAAGCTGCTCCTGCAATTGCGCCACCTAAAAATGCGCCAATATAACCTAATGTCTTCATAATTTTTATTTTTTAATGTTGAATTATTTATTTATCATTCGCAAATATACAACTTTTACTTGATAAAGAAAAACAATAACAAATTATTTTCTGTTAATTTTTTTGTAAATAATTTATTTAACAATCTTTATGTGCAAGAATTTATGTAGTTTGCTTCTAAATTTGTAATTTCGCACAATAGAATATAAAAACAAAGAGTATTATCAACAAATAAAATAAAGAAATATGAAGAAAATGATGATTTTTGGCGCAGCGCTATGTGTTGCGATGGCTTTCACCAGTTGTAAATCAAGCGAAAGTGCATATAAGAAAGCTTATGAAAAAGCTAAAGCACAGGAACGTACGGGTTATACAGCAGAGAAAACGACAACTGAGTCATCAGATGTACCAGTAGTTGCTCCTGTTGAAACACAACCTGTTATTGAAACTCGTGTGGAAGATAATTACGACAATGAGGTTGTTCGCCGTGAAAATGTTTCTGTCGTTGCTGGTACAGGATTGAAGACATTTAGTGTTGTTGTTGGTTCATTTGGTGTTAAAGCTAACGCTGATGGTTTGCAACAACGTTTAAAGAGTGCTGGTCTTGATGCTCAAGTAGCTTACAATGCTGGTAATAATATGTATCGAGTTGTTGCTTCAACTTTCGATAACAAGGCTTCAGCAGTTCAAAGTCGCAATCAATTGCGCACTCAATATCCTGACGCTTGGTTACTTTCTAAGTAATGGGTAGGATATTATCAGTAGATTACGGAAAGAAAAGAACAGGTTTAGCAGTCACCGATCCATTGCAAATTATTGCCAATGGATTGATGACTGTTGCTACATCCGAACTCTTCGATTTTTTAAAAGACTATGTACAGCGTGAAAATGTTGAATGTATTGTCGTTGGACGTCCTACGCAATTGAATGGACAACCCAGTGAAAATCTTTCTCGTGTAGAGCAATTTGTAAACCGATGGCGTAAAGCTATGCCGTTAATACCTGTTGAATATTACGATGAACGCTTCACGTCAGCTTTGGCGCAACAAGCAATTTTAGCTGGAGGAGTGAAGAAAAAAACGCGCCGAGGAGATAAAGGATTAGTTGATGAGGTGTCAGCTACAATCATTTTACAAGATTATATGAAATCGAAAGGATTATAAATTGTTTAAAAAGAAGCAATACAATTCTATTAAATACGAAGAATAAAACAAATGATATTACCAATTTACACATTAGGACAGCCCGTACTGAGAAAAATTGCTGAAGATATTCCATTGGATTATCCCAATCTACAACAATTGATAGCTGATATGTTTGAAACATGTTCGGCAAGCGATGGAATAGGATTGGCAGCACCTCAAATAGGTAAATCTATTCGATTGGTTGTTATTGACTTAGATGTTATATCTGAAAGTTTCCCTGAATACAAAGATTTCAAGCATGCGTTTATCAATGGACATATTCTTGAAACCGATGATAGTGAAACAGAAACAATGGAGGAGGGCTGCTTATCATTGCCTGGCATACATGAAAATGTAACCCGACCAAAACGTATTCATGTTAAATATGTAGATGAAAATTTGGAAGAACATGATGAATGGATTGACGGTTATTTAGCTCGTGTCATTCAACATGAGTTTGACCATATAGAAGGTAAGGTGTTTACCGACCGCATTTCACCTTTTCGCAAGCAAATGATTGCTAAGAAAATGAAAGCATTATCGCAAGGACGATTTAATTGCCATTATAAGGTAAAGCCTGCAAACAATAAATAATTTGCAATGTTGAGGTGGCTTGTTTTTTTCTTGCTCACAACTTTTACGCTTCCTTCCTCTGCACAATATAATATAAAACGATTAATGGAGGAAGGGCGGCGTTCGTTAGACGCAGGATTTTATGTTACCTCATTGCAAATATTTGATAGAATAGTAGCATTAAAGCCCAATCTTTACGAAGCATGGTATCTCATGGCTTTGTCAAAATATCATCTTGAAGATTATAAAGGTGCCGACAGCGATTGTCAAAGCGCATTAGCGTTGCAACCTTACATAGCTGATATTTTCGATTTATATGCTATGACGTGTATCCGTGAAGAAAAGTTTGATAGTGCAATTGTTGCTTATACAAAGGCGTTAGATATAAATCAAGATAACAGAGAATATTGGTTTAATCGAGCTTATTGCTTTTACATGAACAATAATAGCAAAGAAGCACTCCTTCAATTGGACTATATTAATAAACGCTGGAATGATTTTGATGCAGCTATTAATCTTGAGAAGGAAATAAAGTTGGGACGTAAACCACAGAGAAAGATTACTTCCAATGTAAAGTTGGATTTTCTGAAACTCAATACGCTCAATAAAGGTTCGTGGTTGATGCAACGCATTCCTGACAAAGAAAAACAAGAAACGAATAAAAAAGAATTGAAGGTGAAACTATATTAAATTTAATTCACCTTATTTTGATACAAACATCTTTTAATGTAAACATTTTTTGATGCAAACATCAGAACAATGAAGTTTGAAAACTCTTTTCTAAGAGCCATACATAACTTATTTAAAACTACTTTCAAATTAAAACTTATTATCCAAAAAATAAAGAAAATATAGGTTAAAACTTGCAATAAATCTCATCAAATAGAAAATTAATACCTATCTTTGACTCAATATTAATTTATTAAAAAGAGAAAGATTATGAAAAAAGTATTTTTTATGGTAATGGCAGTAGCTGCTTTGACATTTGTCAGCTGTGGTAACAAACAAAATCCAGCTACTAATAACGCAGATTCGACAGAAGCACAAGCAGACACAATGGTTGTTGCAGCTACTGATGTGCCAGAAAACGTTCAGGATTTAACAGGAAAACTCAGCTCTTTATTGGCTTCTAAAGATGCGAAAGGTATCACCGCAATGCTCACTGGCGCACAAGCTAAGGCAGTGGAATTGGCAAAAAACAATCCAGAAAAGGCAAAAGAATATTTATTAAAGGTTCAAGAATGGTTGAAGAGCAATGCTGAAAAAATTAAGACTGTCGCAACAAATGCTGGCAATAGTTCCATTGCAACTGCTCTTACTTCTGCCGCTACAACAATGACTTCGGTTAGTCCTGACGCAGTATTGAATGCGCTTACCAATGGTGCTAAAATTGAAGGTGATAAGTTGGTAAATAGCGCCAAAGATGATGCAGCAGCCGTTAAGGAAGCTGCCTCTAACCAGGTAAATGACGCTCAAGACGCAGTGAAAAAAGCAGGAGACCAAGTTCAAACCAAAACTAATGAAGCAGTAAAGAAAGCTAACGAAGCAACCAAGAAAGCAGGCGAAACAGCAGGTAAAGCCGTTAAAAAGACTGTAAATAAAGCTACTAACGAAGCATTGAAAGGCTTAGGATTATAAGAAAAGACAAAACTATATTTATTTAAAATATAGGGGGAATATAATAAATAGCCTGTTTTGCAACGCAAAACAGGCTATTTTCACTTTCAAAAGTATGAGTTTTTAATTTTTGCGTGCTGATAATTCCATAAGCTACTTTGAAAAGCGGATAGGATAAGAGATTATAAACTCCGTAAAGTCGGCTTTTGTGATATGCGCCTTTACATTAATTCCTAATTTTAAACCATTCAAGGACGGAAAAGTATAATGAACGCCAATTCGTTCGTATATCTTTGACTCATTAATTTTAGCATTCTCACCCATCTTTCGGTACAAATAACCACCTAAAGCTACCGCTAATGATAAGTTATGATAGAACACTTCATGCTTTCCCGCAATACCTATTGACCAGCGAGAGCATTGAGAATCAATGTTATTTGCTCGGTCAAGTGCCTCAATATGTTCTGCGTATGTTCCATAAAATACATCAAATCCAATGCCCGATGCCCATCTTCTTGCATAACGATACATTAAGTTTGTTTGAAAAGAAAAGGCTGCATAGCGTTTGAAATACTCTGTTCGATAATCAGGGGCACTCTTGGGTGTGTTAAATTGTGTCTGTAACCAATCTTCTAACATGGTTTTAGCACCAGCTCCCACCACTAAATCCATGTACCAATACTTCTTGAAAGGGGCAACTTTAAAACTGTTCTTTTCGTTTATAAGTTCATCATAATAAGGATAATACACCAATCCTAACGATGGTCCTAATGTATTAGAGCCTTTATTCGGACGATACAATGCGCCATTGCTATGATGCACAAATTCTAAACTCGCACGAATGCCCCATTTTGGGGCAAATCTATAAGTTTGGTGTATGCCTATTCCAAAATAGATTAATACTGGTGTCCCTATCAATTCATTATCGATATTGTTTTCTTTATTGTACCATTTTCGATTAAAACCAAAGCCACCGCTTAAAGAATAGGCTGTTTCCCAATGTTTTGTACGATGAATAGCACGCGTAAAACTACCATAAATAGACAAAGTGTTGCCTAAATGCGAATCATAAGGCACTTCTTCTGCTAATCCCCAACTGGGGTCTTGCTCACGATGCATGCGCACTTTGTCATTCATTGTGTAGCGTAATCCGATAGAAAGTGACGGAAAATTATAATCTTTCGCAAATGAATCTTTTTCAGAAGGTAAATCTACATGGTTGAACTCTATGGCTATCGAACCATTTTTGTTCTTTTTCATCCATTTGCGTTGATATTTATCTAATACAACCACCTTACTTGGCATTCCGCTTAGGGTTACTCCCCAATGCGAAATCGTATCTTTTGTTTCACCAAAAGCCTGTAAAGCCATAAAAGAGGTTATGAAAATAAAAAATCTTTTTAGTATCATTTTTTCCTCTTAGTGTTATAATATTCAGTTTTATGCTATCTTTTTTTAGCTAAAACCAAAAATACGCTTGACGGTAGCATTTGTTTTTGCAGCAATTTCTTCTTCAGAAACACCGTAAACTTCTGCCAATTTCGACACAATATGTACCAAAAACGAACTTTCATTGCGCTTTCCACGCAACGGAACTGGTGCCATGTAAGGGGCATCGGTTTCTAAAACAATACGATCTAAAGGTAGTGTTTTCAGCGTTTCTGGCAAGTTAGATTTCTTAAACGTCAGTACACCACCAATGCCCAATACAAAATTATCGAATGAAAGCAATTCGGCTGCTTCCTTTTCGTTGCCTGTAAAACAATGAAACACCCCCCCTGGCAAATCTTTTTCATACTTACGCATGATTTTTACCATTTCGTTTTGCGCTTTTCGACAGTGTATCATAAGTGGCAAACGAGTTTCTATCGACCATTTTACTTGCTCTTCGAAAGCCAATAATTGTTCGTTTTCAAACTCACGACTCCAATAAAAATCTAATCCAATCTCGCCAACAGCGATATATTTATCGGTAGAAAGCAGTTGCTTTTTCATCGTTTCCAAAACAGAAACATAGTCGGCTTTCACTTCTTCGGGGTGCAATCCTATCATTGGGAAAGCAAAATCGGGAGCAATATTGCATACTTTGTCAATCGATTCAATAGAATTTAAGTCGATTGCAGGGATAAAAACCTTGCTAACACCAGCTGCTTTTGCTCGTGTTATAACCTCATTTAAATCTTCTTTAAATTCCTCTCCGTCCAAATGCGTGTGTGTATCTATTATCATTTTGTCTTTCTTTTCTTTAAGTTTATTCTTTTTGTTCGCCCTTGCGGTAATAGTAAATAATGCCAAATCGTTTGCATCCAGATAGCCGTTCTTCTTGTGGGAGATGCTCGAAATGGGCTTCTATCACATTCCATAATTCTAAAATGAGTGCATCAATTTCGGGGCGCAACTTCGAAACCGCATGATTGTCCTTATTGGTGCGTTCTTGCAACCGCTTTTGAGCCGTAAAAGCCTCATTATAAATGTCAAAATGGGTAGAAACCATGCCAATAGACGGATTGTAAATGGGGCGTCCACCTTTTTTAATTCGCTCCTTTTCGCCTTCAATAATTTTTGGTCCCCAATCTAACAAGTTTTCTGCCGACTTAATATTGGGCATTGCTGTGGCTGTTTCTTCTATTCCATAAAGAGGTAATTGCTTTCGTTTCACTTCTCCACGCTCTGCTGACATCAGCAAAACCTGTATAAAATGGCTTAAATACATGAAAGCACGACGCTGCAAACCGTCCATTTTCTTAGCTTTTCTCACCTGTGCTGCCATCGAAATCTTGTACTGCTCGGTAGCCGTAAGCAATCGGTCGTAAAGCGGTTGGGCACTGTTGATGAGTTTCCAATCAATGAATTTATTTCTTGCGGTGTAAATATCATTGTTGTCCAACAGTGTTTTCAGTGCTTTAAGGCGTGCTGCGTCCGTTTTCGGTAGGCGTCTGTAAGGCATAAGCGAGAACTTTGAGTAGTTTATTTCTGACGACTCATCATATCAGCAGCGTATGCCAACAATTCTTTTTTCTGCTCTTCAGGAAGTTTTACGGCTTGCAAATATTGCTTTCCTTGTTCGTAATAGTAGTCCATTTTTTCTTTTGCCAGCTTATCGACCCCTATTTCGTTGTACAAGCGAGTTACCGCTGCAATTTTTTCTTCTGTAACAAATGCAGTTTTATTTATCCATTCTTCGAGTTCAGCACGTTGTTTATCGTTGGCACGATTAAAGGCTGTGATGAGCATATAAGTCTTTTTGTTCGATGTAATATCGCCACCTATTTTCTTTCCAAACACCTTTGAATCGCCATAAACATCAAGATAATCGTCTTGAAGCTGGAAAGCTAAACCTATTTGTTCGCCAAATTTATAAAGATTTTCGGCATCTTCGGCAGAAGCATCAGCCAACAAAGCCCCCATTTTAGTAGCACAGGCCAATAAAACACTGGTTTTCAGGCGTATCATCTCAATGTATTCATCGACAGTAACATCGTTTCGATGCTCAAATTCCATATCGTACTGCTGACCTTCACCTATCTGTAAAGCCGTTTCAGTAAACAAATTCAGCACTGCTTGCAAATGTTTCGTATCAACTTGCGCCAATCTTTCGTATGCCAAAACCAGCATAGAATCGCCAGAAAGTATGGCTTGGTTGTTGTTCCATTTCGTATGAACAGTCTGTTGTCCACGTCTTAAAGGTGCTTCGTCCATTAAGTCGTCGTGCAGCAAAGTGTAATTATGATAAGTTTCCAATGCACAAGCCGAAGAAAGAATCGTTTTCGGATTTTCTTTGTACAGGTTATAACTCAACATCATCAATATTGGGCGAATGCGTTTGCCCCCTAAATCCAACACATATTTTATAGGTTCGTAGAGCGACGAGGGTTTACGATTGTAAGGTAAGTTATTTAAATATTCGTTTACGATTGTAAGCAGTTCGTTCGATGTGTACATATCTTTCAGTTTTATAAATTCTATTTTAACTTTATAGTTTTATTTCTTGTTTATCGCCTTATCCTAAACTGAACACCACAGGTATTTCGATAAGCGATTTGCAAGGTTTATTGTTTTGAATGCCAGGTTTCCATTTGCCCATTGTACGCACGACACGCAATACTTCGGCTTCAAATATAGGATTTTTGGATTCTTTTATTTTAATATCATCTACAGTTCCGTCAGAATTAATAATAAATGTTATGCTGACAACAGCTTGTTGATTTGCTTGTTTTGCTACTTCTGGATACTTGATATTCTTGGTTAGCCAAACAAAAAATGCGCTCCAACCTTCTGGCGGAGTCGGTGTTTCTGACAATATTCGTTTAGCTATTTTGTCATCGGTACGCTCTATTTTTACCTCCGATTTATCTTCCGTAAATTTATTTATTTCCTTTTTTGCATCTTCCACGTCCTTAGGTGGGTCGGGCAAAGGCGTACCTTCACTTGTCAAAAGAGGTGTTTCGCTAATTTGAGGAGCAGCAGTTTTCGTATCATTCGATTGCATGTTTCCCACTTCATGGGGTGTAACTTTATTGGGAGTTTCGCTGCGTTTAAGGTTCAACATATCCTCCACCGTTGGTTTTTTATCGTCTTTTTGCTTTGCCAACGCTTGTTGGTCAATGGCAGGAATCATGTCTTGGTCGTGCAGTTTAATATCTTTCAGCAAATGAGTATCAGCTTTTTCTTCGCCACCCCCTGTCGAATATTCTATTGCAACAAAGAAAATTGATGACGCAATAATGAGTCCAAGCAAGAATCCTATCCACCGCTTGCGCTCTAAATCTGCTTTATTTGACTTCTTTGTTTCCAATCTTAAACACTAAATCGAATCATTTCACGTTATTAATGATATGGATACAAAAACGAGGCAATTACTGCTTTAGTTACTTGTTTATTCCATAATCAAAGACAAAATTAATAAGATATTCGGAAAAAGATGTATCTTTGCCGATAAATTAAAGTACATTAAATGAAAAAGCTTGTTTTTACGCTCTTGATAACGCTTTTATGCTCAATAACACAGGCACAAGAGAGCCAAACTGAATATAATTTTTTGAGATTACCCATTAGTGCGCACGCTGCTGCATTAGGAGGAAATAATATTTCTATCATTGAAGACGACCCTGCTTTGATGTTTTCAAACCCAGCTTTAGCAGCTTCAGTGAGTGATATGACCATTGGTTTAAGCTACATGAACTACATGAAAGGGGCAAATTACATGGGCGCATCGTTCACAAAAGCAATTAAAGAGAAGGCTACTTTGGGAGCAGGAATCCAATATATGGGTTACGGAAAGATGAAAGAAGTAGACGAAAATAATGTGCAAACAGGCGAATTTACTGCAAGCGAAATAGCGGTTGAAGCAATTTTTTCGTATGAATTGGCGAGAAATTTAGTCGGTGGTATTACAGGAAAGTTTATAACAGCACACATTGGAAACTATAATAGCATGGCAGTTGGCGTTGATTTGGGTTTAAATTGGTATGAACCTGAAAGCGAATGGTCGGTGTCTTTGGCTGCGAAAAACCTTGGTGGACAAGTAAAAACCTATGAAGAAGACTTTGGGAAAATGCCTTTTGACTTGCAATTAGGTGTTAGTAAAACTTTTTCAGCCCTTCCTGTTCGTTTGTCTGTAACGTTTGTAGACCTCACTCATTATGATTATCGATTTATAAACCACCTGAATTTAGGTGCAGAAGTATTGCTTTCGGAAAGTATTTGGATAGGTGGTGGATATAATTTCCGCAAAGCCGATGAAATGAAAATAGGTATTGGCGATGACCAAAGCAGTCATGGTGCAGGTTTTAGCATTGGTGGCGGTTTGAATTTGGAACGTTTTAAACTGAATTTAGCCTATGGAAAATACCATGCATCGGCAAATTCTATCATGGTAAACTTAGCCTATTCGCTGTAAAACAAATAATTAGAGAAAAACAACAAATATAAATGAAGAAAATTACAATAGCAATTGATGGTTTTTCATCGTGCGGAAAAAGCACAATGGCAAAGGATTTAGCACGAGAAATTGGTTACATTTACATAGATACAGGTGCAATGTATCGTTGTGTAACACTCTTTGCGCTGCGCAATCACCTTTTTAATGAGGACGGAACAATCAAGCAAAACGAATTAGAAAACCAAATTGAAAATATTAAAATCAGTTTCAAACTCAACAAAACAACACAACGTCCTGATGCTTACCTTAATGGTGAAAATGTTGAAAACCAAATAAGAACCATGGAAGTATCTTCTCACGTTAGCCCAATAGCTGCTATTGCCGCTGTACGCAGTGCGCTTGTGGCGCAACAACAGAAAATGGGACAAGACAAAGGCGTTGTAATGGACGGAAGAGACATCGGAACGGTGGTTTTCCCAAATGCAGAATTAAAGATTTTCGTTACAGCATCAGCTGAAGTAAGGGCGCAACGTCGCTACGAAGAATTAAAAGAAAAAGGTATGGAAGCTAACTTTGACGAAATTCTGAAGAATGTTGAAGAACGCGATTATATAGATTCGCATCGTAAAGTATCGCCGCTTAAAAAAGCTGATGATGCTATAGAATTAGACAATAGCAATATTTCTATTGCAGAACAAAAGGAATGGTTGATGCAACAATTCAAGAAAGTGGTTGGAGCATAGTCCTTGGGAACTAATAAAATTATGTAACCACCCTTTTCGGTTATCTCCCTTCCCAAAAACAGATAACTTCCATGCAAGGATTTTTTCATTCTTATGTGGTAAGAGTAAAGAAGAGTACTAAAAAAATAAACCGCCTGACTCATCAACGAGTTTGGCGGTTTATCATTTCTAACAGTATGAATTAATTTTAAGTAGTTTAACGCTGCTTGTTTTAATATTTCGTTTAGAAGTGGAAACTTATGTCAGCACCAATTTGGAAGGGGTTTCCAAGTTGACCGAAAGATAATTTTGAACCTGTTGCTCCGTTTTGTACTACGAATGTATTGTACTTTGTATCCGTAATATTGCGTACCCAAACATTGATATGCATTGGACCGAAATCAGCATCAGCATGTGCGCGAAGGGTAGCATAGAAGTTTTGAGAAATAGAATTCATCTCGTCCCAATAGGTTTTACCTTGTGCGGTAAGGTTTAATCCTACAAGTACTGAACGCAAATGGAATCGATTAGAAGGGTCGATCAATGCTGCAGGGTCAACATCGATACGATAATCAGCAGTAGCAGCAAAGGTATTTTGTGGCACAAATGGCACTTTCTTATCCTTGTAATCAACTTCTCCTGCACGAGTTGTCTCTGTATATTTGTCGAATTGTGCGCTTGTGAAACCATAACTCAAAGCATAATAAAGCTTGTCTTGCAAGGTTGTACCACGCAAAGCAACTTCAAAGCCGCATGAATGACTCTTACCTGCATTGGTCATCATGCGACCAAAACTATAATTACCAGCCATTACAGAGAGTTGTTGATTTTTTATCTGCATATAATAAGCTGCGAGATCTAATACCATTTGGCTTCCCATTAAGTTAAGATGCGCTCCCATTTCATAGTTGAAGCTTGTTTCAGGCTTATAAGATATGGTTTTTGCAATCTTTTCGTAGAAAGCATCATTATGTTGGATATTCATATCATCACGAGCTTTTTGTGAAGCAGCCATAAGTTCCGATTGGAAAATATCAGAGAACATTTGAATATTAAAACCACCAGCACGATAACCTTTTGACCATGAAGCGTAAACATTACTGCCATTGTCGAAAAGGTAAGTTAAACCGACCTTTGGAAGCAATTGATTGAAATGACTACTTTCATGGTGAGTCATTGCAGAAGTGATGATAGGCTTTATATTTTTTCCCATAACACTTTCGTCTAATAGCAAACGAGCCGATGTTGCGTAATCAATAGCTTGGTGAGAATAATCATAACGCAAGCCAAGTGTTGCACGCAAATGGTTGGTAAGGTCAATATTGCTTTCGTGATAAACACCAAGGTTGAAAGTTGGGGTATGGAACAAACCTATGATAGGCTCCATTGTCATATTAATTTTCACACCACCAGCCTTTGCTATTGCGGTAACAGCAGCAACAGCAGCAGCTTTCTTAGCTTCGGCTTCTGGCATTCCTTTCTTTATCATATCTGCTGCTATGCGACTTGTCATTGCAGCAAGCATGCCATTGTAGGCATAAGAAGTGATTTTATGAGAAATAAAATTATTCATATCACCACCAAAATAAATAGGAGCATCA
This sequence comes from Prevotella disiens JCM 6334 = ATCC 29426, assembly GCF_000613345.1. Classification (GTDB taxonomy): domain Bacteria; phylum Bacteroidota; class Bacteroidia; order Bacteroidales; family Bacteroidaceae; genus Prevotella; species Prevotella disiens. The sequence goes on from NZ_BAIS01000002.1 coordinate 85,317, forward strand.
GTTTTTAACCATTGATAGGAACCAAAAGCACCGAAAGCCCATTGCCAACGACTATTGTTTTTGCTTTTAATAAAAAGTTCTTCAGTAATTGAATTTTGGATTTGTCGTTGGCGCAAGTGCATGAAATCTTGTGGCAAATAGTCCACGTCCATCTTCATATCATCGTTTAAATATTGCCAAGAAGTCATAGAATTGAATACGAAACCTTGACCATCATACTTCAAACCTAAGCCAGTGTTCAACATGTTGCGCTTATAACCATTTTCACGATTGTGGTTTGGGTTTTGCGTTCCTGCTTGTAAGGCATAATAAGGAGAAGCAATATTGGCTGTTGCAATTTGTTCTTCGCTAACAATCTGTCCGTATGGGAAACCATTCTGTTTCACATACTGATAGTCAGCTAAGAAAGTTAAGCTAAAACGGTTGGTAGGATTCCACAAAAATTTACCTCTTGCACCAAATTCATCGAATTTATCAGCATGCTCGCCATTGAATTTATTGGTAAAGAAACCATTCGAAGCATCATAGAAAGCGGCTATAGAGAACGCACTCTTATCGCTTAACTTTGCATAATGCCCCACTTCGGCTTTGCGCCAAAACTTATTTCCGAGAGATAATTTAACGTCAGTACCTTGATGAAGGAACGGATTTTTAGTATATAGACGAATTAAACCTCCTTCGGTATTCATGCCATACAATGTTCCTTGGGGACCACGCAAGACATCAACACGCTCTACATCGTAGCTATGGAAATTGAAAGAACTTTTGCTTTGTATCGGCATTCCGTCAACATAAATGCCTACTGCTGGAGAATTGATACGAGAACCAATGCCGCGAATATACATAGACGAAGTGAAACGTGAACCATATTCAGGCATCGTAAACGAAGAAACGTAAGCTGAAAGTTGGCGAAGGTCTTGTGTATTTAAGGCATTCAACTGCATACGATTAAAAGAAGTGCTACTCAAAGGTTGCTGACGCAAACGGAAAAACTCTTTGGGTTGGTCGTAAACATAAACTTCTTCGATGTCGTAAATACGAGTTGTGTCAAGAGAAGTGTCATCTGGAGCAGCAAAAACACTTACTGGCACAAATGAAGCACATAAAAACGTTAGTAAAATCTTATTCATTTTTTATTTAATAGATGTTTTTATCAATTCTATTTAACATCTGCAAAGGTACATACATTCCATAAAATTCACAATCCTTATTTATGATGAAAATAAGAATACATAGAAGCAAAAAAGAAACATTTTAGTTTTTATTCATTTATGACACCACAATGTGGGCATCTCCCCTTTCTGTGAAGTCGCGCACCACAATTGCCACATTCGTAAGTATCGCTATGGCGTTTGCGCCAAACGAGAATAGCGTAATAAATGTAAGCCAATAAAAGCAAATAGCCAACGTAATAAAGCGTAAGAACTGAGAAAACAATGTAATTTACAGCACAAATACCTGCCAAACCACAAAGATAAATAAGTGCATCGCCTGACCGAAGCAAGCGGCGAACATCATCAATTGCAGCAATTGCAATAATTATCATTGCCCAAACAAGCAATAAAAATATATTCAAAAGTAAAGGTTGCGAGAAAGGATTGAGCGAAGGGTGGAAATAAAATTCACGCCATGTTTCGGGTGCAAACAATTGTATGGAAGCATAAAAGGCTGCCGAAGTTGCTACAATAAGTGCTAATAAGGTGGGATAGAAAGAATTAATATCGTTGAAATGAACAATATTAGCATTACGACGCAATATTTTTCGCATCAAGTAACTCACAGAAATAAGCAAAATAACAACCAAGAATACCAACAAGTGAACGTTGGAAAACAAGGAAATGAATTGAGAAATTGGGTCGTCAGGGTCTACATGTTTTAATAGTTTGCTCTCTCTTGACCAACCAAAAGCGTAATCTTCCGTTGCTACACGCACCCAAACGGAGTCTATACTATCGTTGGGAAGAATGCGAACATCGGCAACTACCATTGATTTTCCTTTACGAACGGCAAAAGAATCGGTCTTCATTTTATTGACAACTTCTTCTGGCTGCTGCCTCAAAAGCATCAATGAATCGTCGTGAACCACAAAGTTAAAGCCTTGTGAATAATGGTGTTTCACGCGAAAAGCAAACGAATCCATAGAAAGCGTACTACTTTGCCACGTCTTTTCCTCATTGGTTGGCTTTTTATTTTTCAAGGAATCGTCAGCCTCTTTTATTCTTCGTGATATTTGTGCCTCTTGAATGCTATCAGGAAGACGGAATTGTGAAGGCGTTTTCTTATGGTAACAACCTGTTAGACCAACATTCAATGTAAACAAAAGCAAGATTATTCCCAAAGGAGTCAGTCGCTTTTGGAATAACATTAAAAGGCTTTTATGTAACATTTTGTTCGTCATTATGGCTTATTCGGCAAATATATTCATTTGACAATGTCGCAATCAAACTCTAATCGGAAGCGTTTTCTATCGCCAAGTTCAAGGAATAATGGTTCTTTCCAAGTTGGTTTCTTACCACCATTTACAACACAATAACCCAAAGAATAGCGGATACAATGGCGACACTGCATCACCAAAGCCTCCGTTTGTTTCTTTTTCAAGTCTTCTACATCGGTGCATTCAAAGGCTGCTTGTGGCTTTTCCATGCCTTGTTGAACATAAAAAGAACAAGCCTCTTTATTCGCTATATTATAAAGGTAAGGATAGCGCTCGTAATTTTTCGGATTAATATACGAGAAGTTAGCTGAATTAACCTTATCGCTTTCGTTCTTTTCAGTTGAGAGGTTATGCTTTCCTATTGCCTTTGCAAGGTCTAAACTCGCAAATTGTTCTATTGCATCACGCGAAGTTCAGCTAAAATACTACTTGGTATGAAATATTGGTCGGCTTCGTCAACTATTTCAATGTTTTCACAATTATAAATGGTATTCCCCAACTTGCTCAACTGCTTGATAATATTTTCTCTTTGTGGCTTTTGTGCTGCTTGATGTTCAAAGTTTATAGTAGCTTTTGCCGACAACTTTGTTTCCAACTCATCAACCAATTTTATTTCCAACGAGTAACCATTTTCGGTTAATCCAAAGGTCATAGTGATAGCAATGAGTCGTTTCGCACTATTTCCCGATAATTCTTTCTCAAAAGCTTGGTCTTGATTTCTGTACAATCCCATTCCTGGTTGTAAACCATTTGGCATTTTATAGGGAAACAATCGGTTGCCAACAGCACGATTTACTCGGAATCCTTCCAGCGCTTTTGTTTCAGAATTGATAAAACAAAGTCCGTCACCATTGGCAAAACTTGCGGTCGAAGCCACATTAAACGAATCGCGACGAAGTTCTTTTACCTTTCCAACAAACTCTCCTAAAGCCTTTGGAGTGTTGGGAGAAAAGATATTAGGTTGGCGACCTTGCACAAAATAGTTGGTATATCCTCGATTGAAAGTTTTGTTTAAATCAGGTGTAAAGCTGTATTCCACTTTCCCTAACGAGGCACGTTTAAACTGATTAGGATATTTCCTAACGATTTCATTCAAGCGTTTGTTGTAAGCCGAAACAACATTTTTCACATAATTAATATCCTTTAGTCGTCCTTCTATCTTAAAGGCGCAAGCTCCAGATTGTATTAATTCTTCCAAATTATCTATCTGACACATGTCTTTTAAAGACAATAGATAGCGTTGTTTCTCTATTATTTTACCATCAGAATCCTTTAAATCGAATGCCATACGGCAGAATTGCGAACAAGCGCCACGATTAGCCGAACGCCCAAAACAATATTGTGAAGCATAGCAAATGCCACTGTAACTAACACAAAGGGCGCCATGAACAAAAGCCTCTAACTCTACTTGTGGAACCGCTTTATGTATTGCTGAAATCTCTTTTACTGATAATTCACGGGCAAGGACAACTCTTTCAAAACCCAGCGAAGCGAGCCATGCTACTTTCTCGGCTGTTCGACTATCGCATTGCGTACTGGCATGTAAAGCTATCTTTGTTTTCAACGTTTCTTTACAAGCCTTGAGCAATCCCATATCTTGGATTAATAAGGCATCAACATGAACTTTCTCCAACTCACGAACGAGTTGGAGCATATCGTCCATTTCGTTGTTATAAATAATCGTATTGACTGTAACATGCACCTTTGCACCAAATTGATGGGCATAGTTGCACAATGTTGCAATATCCTCTACAGTATTGCCAGCCGATTGGCGTGCTCCAAATTTTGCAGCACCTATATAAACGGCATCAGCACCATGGTCAATGGCGGCAATGCCACACTCCAAATTCTTAGCTGGAGCCAATAACTCTATTGTCCGCATTATTTATCCTTCTACTTTGTTTTGCAAAGATAAACAATTTAGTGAATAACTGAAAGCAACTAACCTAAAAAAGGGCTTTTAGCATAAAAAATCTCTAAAATATAAAAGCAAAAATAGAAGAGGCATTCTTTTATTTTCCAAAGAGCCTATTTTAAACTCAAAAACCTATTGTTTTGCTATTCAAAACAATAGGTTTTTATTTTTCACACTTCTGTTCTTGAGTTTGCACGATTGATAAATCTTTAGCCGACTTAACTTCTATGTTTTTAGAAACATGAAATAAAAAGGCTACAAACTTAGTGTTTGCAGCCTTTATATTCTTTTCTTCAAAAAGAAGTGTTCGATTAAGCTTCAGCAGGAGCTTCTGTTTCTTGTGCTGGTGCTTCTTCTACTTGTGCAGCTTCAGCCTCTGCGTTCTTAGCAGCTTCTTCAGCTTGAGCAGCAGCCTTCTTCTCAGCTACTTTCTTTGCCATAGCTTCGTTAGCTTTCTTTTCAGCTTCGAGGTTAGTTGCTACCTTAGCTTTCTTTGCGTCAGCTACCTTCTTTTCAGCAGCTTCCTTAGCAGCTTCTTTTTCTTTTTTCCAAGCATCGAACTTCTGCTGACATGCAGCTTCGTCGAATGCTCCCTTCTTAACGCCACCACGGAGATGCTTCATCATGAAAACACCTTCCGCTTTAAGCAAGTTGCGTACTGTGTCGGTAGGTTGCGCACCTACTTCGAGCCAGTAAAGAGCACGATCGAAATTCAAATCTACAGTGGCTGGATTGGTGTTAGGGTTGTATGTACCAATCTTTTCATTGAATTTACCATCACGTGGTGCACGAACGTCTGCAATAACAATGCTGTAAACGGCATAGCCTTTACGACCTCCGCGTTGCAATCTGATTTTTGTTGCCATAATTTGTTTTTTATTCTTTTAATTAGGTTTGAATTTAATGCTATTATCTCGTAATAGCGACTGCAAAATTACATTTTTCTTTTCTAACTACCAAACAATCTGCTCATTATCTTGACATAATGTGCTTAATTTGAGCATTATTGGGCGGTTGGTTGTGGTGTTGCAGCTTGTTGAGTCCAATTGATTGCTACGATTCGATTGTTTTCTATGGTTGCACGAACCGAATAATTCTTTGACGATGTACCGCCTTCACGCTCTATTTCCAATCGTGCTGGAATGGTTACGGTATGAACTATACGTCCATCGTCAGTTTTATCGGTGGTGGCGGTAGCGTCTTTTCCAAGATGCCACATCACATTTTTTACATCAGCTTGATAAAGTCGTTCACGCATGTACCTATCTACATCGGCAGTGGTTGCTCCACTTGCGCCCAAAAATGTAAACTGGGCAGCAACAGTTTCTTTGATTTTGCTCGAACTTTTACTATTAATTCCTTGTAAGAATTGACGAATAACCGACTTGGCGGTTTGTGTATCAGCGGCAGAAGCTGTATTGTCGAGCAAAACTTTTAATTTTTCGTCAGCTTCTTTTGCATGGGCTCCTGAAGGGAATTTCTCTCTATATCCTAAATAAGATGCTTCATTATTGAAACGCAAAGCCTCTTGCCATGATAGTTCATCTATGCGACTCAAGATTTCAGCCCTATGCGGTGTGCTTGGATGTGCTTGTAAATAAGTTTTATAACCCACTATTGAATTTTGCTGAACCGCTTTCCCCCACCCTTCGTCTTCGCTTTTACTTTGTGCCAATAAGTTCTTTATATTCGTTAAATGGGCTAATGGAGCATCTGGATAATCATTAATGAATTGTTCCATTACATCTATATTATTACTTTTCAAAGCAATTTCATAGTCTTCTGCCTCATGATTTTGATTACCACGATGATAGAAAAATAATAAAACGGCAGATATAATGATAGCCAACAACAATGAAATGATGAGTGGGACATGATTATTTGTTGCCTTTTCTTTTGGGTTTTCGGTTTCAGATTGTGCTTCAATTGGCTGAATTTCCTCAGCATAAACCACTTGTTCTTCGTCTTCTACCACCACTGCTGCTAAAGGTTCGTCCTCAGTAGCTTCCACAAGAGGAACTTCGTCGTTGTTTTGGGAAGTTTCCGCAACGGCTTCTTCCGAATTATTTAAATTCGTAACTTTTTCTTTCTCAACATCTTCTGCTATTTCAACAATAGGAGTATCCTCGTTGTGGGGTGTTTCTACTATTATTGTTTGTTCTTCTGAACGATGAAGTGTTTCTGTTTCAGCGTGATGACAATTAGGACAAATATAATCCTCCTTTAAATAGATTTCATCACAATTTGAACAGGTAACAATATGACCTGCTATTTTAACTCCACAACTTGGACAAAAAGGAGCCTTATCACTGACTTGATGCCCGCACTCTGGACATTTTATTATCATTATTTCGAACTATTTAAAATGAATATATTGCTCAGAATAAAACTATTTGCTTTATTTTTTAGCCTTAATAATAACGTGTATTAGATTTCTTTCGTGGAAATCGTATTTCGCGGATACTGTGCTTTCCCATTAATCTGCTTTTATCAACATAACCACGAACGCCATTAATATATCCTTTACCCGTATATTGCCATGCAAAAATATCTCGCCCATCGCTTAAAACTGGTTCACGGTGAGTATATTGTGCGATGAACAATTTGTAGCCTGCCAATGCACCTACAAGATGTTTGTTGTAAAAATTGGTATATGTATAAACCAAAGGACGTACACCATATTCCTTTGTCATAAGGTCTAAAAACTTTGTTAGGCTATCACGCAAAGCATAATCGTTCAATCCACTTGTGGTTTCAATATCAACCATTGGGATTAAATCTTGGTCTTGTGGTCGACATTGCGCACGGAAGTTCCTTACTTGGTCTTCTTGCGGAACATTGGGACGATAAAAATGGTAAGAACCTACATTCATTCCATTTCGTTTTGCGGCTTGTATATTTTCGTAATAACGTTTATCTACCCAACTTTGCCCTTCGGTTGCTTTCAAATAAACATAATTAAGCTTATGGTTGCTATTCTTAGCAACAGTTTCCCACCACACATCACCTTGGTAATGGCTCATATCAAGCCCGTGGACATGGTCGCAAGTATCTTCACATTGTATATTATATTGTGCCTTCACGCTCATGATTGTTAAAAAGCTTAAGACAACAAGAATAAAACGTTTCTTTCTCATATTTGCAAAGATACAACTTATAATTGATTCACAAAAGACAAAGGCTTTAGAATTAAAACTATGCTAAATTATTTAGTAATTTTTTGCTTGCTTTACGCTTATTCTCTTGATAGCGCTCTTAATGAAACGACGATTATTATCTCAGTTCGCTATATAGCGCTCCTAATTATTGTTTTGGTAAAACCTTCGAACAATCTATAGCACTATCGGGGGCAGTACTCCCACAAGAGTACTGGAGTAATCGTTTGAGAGGATTCGAGTACTCCCACAAGAGTACTCCCATCAAAATACGAGTCGAACAGCACTTCTACAAGGAAAAACAACCCATTTGAAAGGGATTAAGCATAAAAAATATGAATAAAGTTTGGTATCCGTAATTTTATTTGGTAACTTTACATCAAAATAAGTAATCGCATGAATCATACAACAAGTCCATTAACGGTTTACAGAGCATCAGCTGGGTCGGGTAAAACATTTACTTTGGCTGTGGAATATATTTCATTACTTGTCAAAGACCCTAATAATTATAGACAAATCTTGGCGGTAACATTTACCAATAAGGCAACGCAAGAAATGAAAATGCGTATCCTTTCGCAACTATTTGGTATTGCCAAAGGGTTGAAATCATCGGACGCATATTTGCAACAAGTTAAAAACAAGACTGGACTCAACGAAGCTACGATAAAAAGTAATGCAACCACGGCTTTAACGTTGCTGATTCATAAATACAACGAATTTAGAATCCATACGATAGATGCTTTCTTCCAACAAATTTTACGCAATTTGGCACACGAATTGGGACTGACTGCCAACCTAAAAGTGGACTTAAATAACAAGGATATAGAAGGAAAAGCAGTAGACCAAATGATAGAAGAGTTGCAAGAGGGGCAACCTGTCATGAAATGGATAAGCACTTACATCGACCATAACATGGAAGACGACAAAGGTTGGAACGTCATCACAAAAATAAAAACCTTTGGGGAAAACATCTTTAAAGATTATTATAAAGCACACGAAAAACAACTTGCAGAGGTTTTAGGCAACGAAAAGGAATTCGATGCGTTCGAGAAAAGTTTGCGAGAGCGCAGAAAACAAATTCAGAAAGAATATAATAGCAAGGCTGAGGCTATCGTTTCAGTGATAGATAATGAAGGATTAGCTGATATGGTGGTAGCTAATCTATATAAATTTTTGGTTGCAAGAATGACAAAAGCGCTTGCTTTAGAAGAATACAAAGACTATATTCTAAATGCAATAAACGACCCTAAAATGTGGGTTCCAAAGACCAAACAAAAAAAAATGTAATTATTTAGAAGTTGTCTCTTCCAATGACTTATCGCAAAAATTAAGCGAGTTAGTAGCATTCAACAAAGATAATTGGTGCGAATTTCAATCCACAAAGTTACTGTTGAAACACCTTCCTGAATTACGTTTGCTACACAAAATAGACGAAGCTGTTAACGATTTAAACAAAGAATACAACAGGTTCATGCTCAGCAATACGCAGTCCTTACTGAAAGAATTAATATCAGATAGCGATACGCCGTTTATATTTGAAAAAATAGGAGCGCAATTAAAACATATCATGATAGACGAATTTCAGGATACAAGCACCATACAATGGCAAAATTTCTTATCATTATTGAATAACTGCATGGGGCAAATTGATTCCCATAACCTCATTGTAGGTGATATAAAACAGAGCATTTATAGGTGGCGTCAAGGCGATTGGAGCATTCTTAACAATATAAAACAAGAGTTCCCCCACTACCAATTAGACTTACAAACATTGGATTATAATTATCGTTCTGAAAAGCGAATTATTGATTTCAACAATGTTTTCATGAAAGCAATTGTAGAAAATACAATCCAAGAATTAAATAACGATGGGATTAACAAATCGGAAATTATAGGAAATGTTTACCAAGATGTTGCACAAAAGACACCGAAGCAGAACGAATTAGGATATATTCGAGTACAATTATTCCCATCTGATGATAGTGAAACAGATATCTTAGAACAATTAATAAAAACAATTCAAGACCTGTTTGACAAGGGTTATAATGGTAAAAATCAAAGTAAAATTGCTATTTTAATCCGTGAAAACAAACAGTTACAAAAGATTGTTGATACACTTTATGCAGCTGATTTTGGCGAAGAAATTAATATTGTTTCTGACGAGGCTTTCCGTTTAGATGCTTCATTGGCTGTCAATATCATCATAAAAGCATTGCATTTACTCACCCACCCCGAAGATGTTTTGGCACGAGGCGAACTTGTTAAACTCTACAATCAACAAGTTTTAAAGAAAGAAACAACCGATACCGAACTATTGGTTGCTACTCCTTTAGATTTAGAGGAAACAGAACCTGAAAAGCGACATAAACTTTCAATGGAGCACCAAATAGAAAAGCTAAACGAAGCGTTGCCACAACAATATGTAAATCGGCGAGAACAACTCTTGGGCATGCTATTATTGACGCCGTAGATAGTATTTTCGAAATCTTTGAATTGACCAAATTGGAAGGACAGAACTCGTATATTTGCACCTTATACGATATTTTGAACGACTTTTTACAAGATAATACGGCTGATATAGACGATTTTATCAAAGAATGGGACAACTCCCTGTCATCAAAAACTATTCAAAGCGACGAAATAGAGGGTATTCGCATCATCACTATTCATAAGAGTAAAGGATTAGAGTTTGACAATGTGATTATTCCTTTCTGCGATTGGACATTAGAAAATAGTAATACAATAATATGGTGTGAAACGGAAAACAAACCAGAACCATACAATAAGATTCCAATTCTGCCTATTAACTTTAGTAAATCAACGTCAATAGGAACTATTTTTGAAGACAATTATAAAGAAGAGCATTTGCAAAATACTATTGATAACTTGAATTTATTGTACGTTGCTGTAACGCGTGCTGCTAAAAACTTATTCATTACAGGTAAAAGAATGAGTAAAAGCAAAGTGCAAAATAAAAGAAATGCCACTACATCGTCCAATCGTTCTGAAGCAATTGAAAATGTTTTAGAACAAATTTCAAACGAGTTGGAAGGTAGCAACTTGGATTTACCCGACAAGTTCGATGAACCTATTTGCTTTGAATATGGTGCATTAGACCATGCTACTACCGAAAAGAAAGCAGAAGAGGTAGATAATCCTTTCCTTATAAGACCTAAAAAGCATGTTGTAAACATCAAAACTTATCCGCAAAAGGTTAGTTTCAGACAAAGTAACAAGAGTAAAGACTTTGTAAATGGAGAAGATATTGACCCAACAGATGCTGCTCGTTACATTAAAAATGGCAATATCTTACATCAAATTTTCTCTACAATCTATACTCAAAAGGACATTCCTTCCAAACTTAACGAGTTGGAACAAGAAGGAATTATCTACAACGATGAAATCACAACCACCCAGTTGCGTGAGAAAATTGATGCTGCATTAAAGAATAAAACCGTACAAGATTGGTTTTCAGACAAATGGAAATTATTTAATGAATGTACCATTTTGCAATATGACAGCGAACTTGACGAAGTGAGAGAACATCGCCCTGACCGTGTGATGACCAACGACAACGAAACCATTGTTGTTGATTTTAAGACAGGAATAGTGCGCAAAGAACATAAAATGCAAGTTGAACGTTACATGAACCTATTGAAACAAATGGGACACGAAAACGTTTCGGGCTATTTATGGTATATCATGCAAGATAAAATTGTCGAAGTAACGCTTTAAAGAACACTCCAATGAATGAAAATATGAAAACATTTTTAGCTGAAGTAGCACAGGATTTAATCAAAAAATATGGCAACAATCTATCTAAAATAGCCGTTGTCTTTCCTAACAAACGTGCCTCTTTGTTCTTAAACGAAGAGTTGGCAAAACGTTCTGATGGTCCTATTTGGAGTCCTTCTTATATCACTATCTCCGAACTTTTCCGACAACAATCTGCACTAACCATTGCCGACCCTATCAAAAGTCTTTGCGTTCTTTATAAAACTTACATTGAGAAGACTGGCAAAAGCGAAACATTAGACGAATTTTATAGTTGGGGACAACTCTTATTAGCCGACTTTGACGATATAGACAAGAATATGGCTGATGCGAAAATGATATTTCGCAACTTGAAAGACTTACACGAATTAGATACGATAGATTATCTTTCTGAAGAACAAAAGACCGAATTAAGCCGTTTTTTTGCCAACTTTTCGGGCGACACAACCGTATTGAAAGAACGTTTTTTAAATCTTTGGAGCAAACTATACGATATATATTGCGACTTTAAAGCTAAACTAAAAGCTGAAGAATTAGCCTACGAAGGTATGCTTTATCGTGATGTTGTAGAAAAGAAAAACTACCCAACACAATACGAAACCTATATTTTTATTGGTTTCAATGTACTTCAAACGGTCGAACAAAAACTCTTTTCAGCTTTAAAGAAAGAGGGCAAAGCACGCTTCTATTGGGACTTCGACCATTATTATCTTAAAGCAACCAACGAAGCTGGCGTCTATATTAATAAATGGTTTGACAAGTTTCCAAACGAATTTGACAACAATAGCGACTTTTATAACCATTTCGAGGACGAGAAAGAAGTGCACTATGTATCAGCACCAACCGAGAATTTACAAGCTCGTTACATCTCGGAATGGTTGTTAGAGAAAGAACGTTACAAAGCAGGAAAGCGCACTGCGTGGTGATGTGCAACGAATCGCTCCTCCAAACTGTTATCCATTGTGTTCCAACGGAGGTTGATTTAATCAATGTTACAACGGGTTATCCACTTTCACAAACCCCTATTAGCTCTATGGTTTGGCAATTGATAGCCCTCCAAACAGAGGGATATTCTGCTAGCGAAGATGCTTTCCGTTTAAAATTTATTACTCATGTGTTACGCCACCCTTACGGAAAATATCTCATTGCCGATGCTTCTGAAAAGCTTACCACGCTAAGGCTGAACAAACAATTCTATATCAAGGGGCAAGACATTGGCTTTATTCATGTAAACCATGACAACCAACACATCATAGAGTTTGTTGATTGGCTTTCAGAAATGGTGAAAAACATTGCAATTGGCGGCAAAGAAAACGACGACCAACTGTTTCAAGAGTCTACTTTCCGTATGTACACGCTTTTAAACAAGCTCTCTGAACTAATGAAAAGTGGTGATTTAATAGCCGATTATGCCATTCTTCGCCGCCTATTAAGCCAACTTATTTCTTCAACAAGCATTCCTTTCCATGGAGAGCCTGCTCACGGTGTGCAAATTATGGGTGTTTTGGAAACAAGAAACTTGGATTTCGACAATGTTTTATTGCTTTCTTGCAACGAAGGGAATATGCCTAAAGGCGTAAACGATAACTCTTTCATTCCGCATATCATCAGAAAAGCATACGGACTGACTACGATAGACAATAAGGTTGCGATATTCAGTTATTATTTCCACCGAATTTTACAACGTGCAAAACATGTTACCCTGCTTTATAACAATTCTACACAAGGCACTAAGACTGCTGAAATGAGCCGTTTCATGTTGCAGCTAATGGTAGAAAGCAATTTGAATATCAAGCAAATAGCATTGCAAGCTGGGCAAGAACCGATGAATTTAACAACATCAATTCTTCAAAAAGATGAGGTGGTAATGGCTAAGTTAAACCATATTTCATATTTCTCCCCAACTGCCATAAATACTTACCGACGATGCGAACTCATGTTCTACTATAAATATTTGGCACAACTCAAAGAACCTGATAACAACGAGGAGGACGATATTGACAATCGTATTTTCGGAAACATCTTCCACCTTGCAGCAGAACTTATCTATGAACGCTTATTGCCTCGTGAAGTCATTACAAAAGAGGACATTGAAAAGGTTTTAAAGAGTGGAAAATCGGTTCAATCGCCTACTATGGGTAACACAAATATTACAATAGACGATGTGATTGCCGAAGCTTTTGCACGCGAATTATTCCTACAAAACAATGGAATGAAGCGACTTCCCAAACTCAATGGCTTGCAAATTATTAAGCAACAAGTTATCAAAAAGTTACTCCTTCAGATGCTTGAATTAGATAAACGCACCGCCCCCATGCGTGTTATCAAACACGAATTTGACATTCACAAAACACTTTCGTTGGACATCAATGGCACGAAGAAAGAAATAAAGGTCGGAGGTAGAGTCGATAGATTGGACGAAGTAAATTTAGGAACAGGCAGAGAGCAACTCCGTGTGGTAGACTATAAAACTGGTAATAAGGTAGCAGCAGGCTTAAAAGATGTTGAAGCAATTTTCAATCCAAGTAATATTGCTAAAAACAAAAGCGATTACACCTTTCAAGCTCTTTTATATAGCCTCATAGAACAAACCGAAGATGCAGAAAATAACCCACAACACAAGCAAGTTAGTCCTGCGCTACTCTTCATTCAACATGCCAAAAGTGAAGATTATTCTCCAATATTAAAGTTAGGAAACGAGGATATTTTAGACTCGCTAACCTACGCAGAAGAGTTTGAAACCCTCCTTAAAAAGGAATTGGAGGGATTGTTTACCAAAGAAACATTCGAGCCAACAACGATAAAAGATATATGTAAACAATGTCCTTATCAGCAGATTTGCGGCATTAATCTTTAACGATTTTATATTTAGCAAACTTCAAAAGCAGTTGTTTCGTTCCTGCATTACGGAAAGTTACAGTTGCTTTTGTGTTTTCTCCCACGCCTTCTATACCCATTACTTCTCCTATTCCAAATCGCTGATGTTCAATAATATTGCCTACTTTCAACTCTCCAACGGCAGCATTGCTTACATTTGCACTTAGAGTTGGTTCGCTATATTGACGACCACCATTGGCAATTGCAGCCGACAACTTCTTAAAGTTTCCGCCTTCACTCATCAATCGCTGCTTGGTACGTGCTGATAATGGGTCAATTGCACGCTCAGGGGCTTTTCGTTCCGTAATTTTTGGCTTTGGGTCGGCACGAAATTGACTCGCCACAGGGTTAGCATTTTGCCAACGACCACCTTTTTGGAAGTTACCACTCTCCCACTCTCTACTCCCAGTGTAAGGCTTATTGGGTTCGTAATCTCGGAAATTGTCTGACGAAGCAGGTCTATCCCATGGCATTCTGCCTGTTCCACCACTATTAAGACTCATTTCCTCGTCAGCAGCAATGTATTTAGGGTCTATATCGGCTATGAATCGACTCGGATTGTTAAATTGCATGGAACCATAACGGTATCTATTCTTAGCATTTGTCAAGATACAGAACTGTTCAGCACGGGTCATTGCCACATAAAGCAAACGGCGTTCTTCTTCTAACTCTCGCAAAGAAGTAGCAGACATTTGGTTTGGAAAAACATTCTCTTCCAATCCCACGATGAAAACAACTGGAAATTCCAAACCTTTCGCCGCATGAATGGTCATAAGCGTTACTTTCGGCTTGTCTTCTGTTGCTTTATCCAAATCAGAGTAGAGCGAAACCTCTTGCAAAAAGTCGGTTAAGAAGGTTTCTTCTTCACGTCCTTCCTCTCGATTTCCTTCTACAAATGCTTGCAAGCTTCCCAGAAATTCATCTAAATTCTCTCGCCTTGCAACATCTTCCGCCTCTATTCCCCGATTCAATTCTGCCATCATTCCACTTTCTTTGATGATTTCAGAACCCAGTGTATAGGCATCGGTCGTAGCCAATTGCTTGATAAAATTGGTGATAATATCTGTAAAGCCATTGATTTTTGCAAGCGTTCCCTTATTCACAGCTAAATTGTATTTTAAAGGGTCGCTCACAATTTCCCATAAACTCACTTGATGTTCATCGGCACAATCTAATATTTTCTGAATGGTCGTATTGCCAATGCCACGAGCAGGATAATTTACAATACGCTTAAAAGCCTCTTCATCGTTTGGATTGGCTACCATACGGAAGTAAGCTATAATATCTTTGATTTCTTTGCGTTGGTAGAAAGCTGTTCCACCAAATATTTGGTAAGGAATGTTGTTCTTACGCAACTCGTCTTCAAAGCTACGACTTTGTGCATTAGTTCTATATAGAATAGCAAATGCGTCATATTCGAACGATTGTCTGCGCTTTAGTTGATTGATTTCTTTCACTACCACCATAGCTTCTTCACGGTCGCTGTAACAGGCTTGTAGCTTATCTTTGCGCCTTCACTTTCTTTCGAATAAACATCTTTAGGAATTTGACGTGAATTGTGTTTCATGAGCGAATTGGCAGCCTCAACTATCTTTTGTGTAGACCGATAATTGCGTTCCAACTTAAAGACTTTCACATCGTTAAAGCGATTTTGAAAATCTAAGATATTATCAATATTAGCTCCACGGAACGAATAAATGCTTTGATAGTCGTCGCCTACCACACAAATGCGTTGGTGTTGTTGGGCTAATAACTGAACAATAGCCGTTTGCACAATATTGGTATCTTGATACTCGTCTACTAAAATGTACTGAAAACGTTCAGCATACTTCTTACAAATGTCCTCATGTTCCTGAAAAAGACGATAAGTATTGACCAATAAATCATCGAAATCCATTGCATTTGACTGTCGGCAATGAGCTTGATAGGTGGTATAAATCTGCGAAACTGCTGGCATTTGTGCCGCTCTATCACGTTCTTTTGCTGCTTGGTCATTGCTATAAGCATCAGCGGTTATCAAATGATTCTTTGCCATAGAGATAAGTCCATGCACACTCGATACTTTGTATTTCTTATCATCTAACCCTAAAGACTTTACAATGGTTTTTATCAATGAACGCGAATCCGATTCATCGTAAATTGTAAAATTGCGTTCATAGCCTAATTTATCGGCTTCGGCACGCAAAATACGAGAAAAAACAGAGTGGAAAGTACCCATATAAAGTTGCTTGGCATCGTCATGGCTCACCAACTGACCAATGCGTGATTGCATTTCTTTAGCAGCTTTATTGGTAAATGTCAGTGCAAGAATCCGATAAGGGAGTACCCCACACATCATTAAGTAAGCTATTTTATAGGTCAAGACACGCGTTTTGCCCGAACCTGCCCCTGCTACCACCAACGATGCACCTTGGCAATATTCTACCGCAGCACGCTGATTTTCATTCAATCCTGAAAGCAATTCTTTTATCTTTTCTTCTGTATTATCTTGCATTATAATGTACCTTCTTTATTCTTATTGGGCTAATCTGCACTCCCTCTCCCAACGGAGAGGGTTGGGGTGAGGCTTTAATATTTAAACGCTGGTATATTCTTCATTTGTCGTTCAATCTGCTTCAATCGCTTGCGCATATAGGGCCCAGGCGATTTCGATGAGAAACGGCGTGGATTAGGCAAAGTTGCAGCTATCAAAGCACAATCGGAACGAGTAAGGTTCTTTGCATCAATACCAAAATTTTGTTCGGCACATGCCTGTACGCCATAAATGCCATCGCCCATTTCTATGGAATTTAAATAAACTTCCATGATACGTTCCTTACTCCACAGTGTTTCAATAAGGAAAGTGAAATAAACCTCCAATCCTTTTCGCACCCATGAACGTCCTTGCCACAAGAAAACATTCTTGGCTGTTTGCTGCGAAATAGTAGAGCCACCACGTATTTTCTTCTCCCCACTCATATTGTCTTTTGCGGCTTGTGCAATGGCATCATAATCGAAACCATGATGAGAAAGAAAACGCTGGTCTTCGCTCGCTATCACTGCTACAGGCATAGATTTTGGCATCTCGTCTAACGAAATCCAATCATGATACAACTTAATATCCTCACCATTAGCTATTTGCTCGAAACAACGAGAAAACATTAAAGGCGTGAAATATACGGGTATGAAGCGATAAGCAACAACTCCCAAAATAGTGGAAACAAACAACAAAGCTATTATCCACCGAAAAAACTTTACTATCTTCTTGAACATATCAACGGCAAAGTTACAAAAAAGTTGGTGGACAAACAAAAGGAAAGGCAAAATTAAAAGAACGATTTCGTTAAGCCAGACGAAGCATGCAAATGAGCAACGCGAAATTTGTACATGCTCGTGGCGAGAAATCGCACTTTAAAAAAGAACTGAATAAAAATCATACAAGAAAACTTAGATAAACACCGCCGCCCTTTTGAAAATTAAACCATAGGTTTTGCCATTCAAAACAGCCTATTTTGAAACACAAAAGAGCCTATATTGATAAATATTAGAAGAAAGATAAAAGTTATTTGGATATAAAAATGCCCTACGCTTCGCAGCGACGGGCACTCAACCTCAATAGGTATTAGTCATTTAAGGTAAAAAGATTGTATTCAGGATAACGAGTGCAAAGATAAATTATTTTTTAATTACTGGCAAATTTTTGCTTAATTATTTTCAAAAAATATTCGTTTTTTATTATTTATTGAAGAAAAAATATTGTATTACGCTTGCTTTAAACGTTATTATAAAGCAAATGAGCAGATAAGAAAAAAAAAATAGTTATCTTTGCACAAGAAAAATTTTAGCTTATGAATACAATAGAAAGTAACACCAACGAAGAAAAACGTAGTTTAAGCTTTGTAGAGCAACTCGTAGAAGAAGATATTGCAGAAGGAAAGAACGGAAAACGCATTCAAACACGTTTCCCTCCAGAACCAAATGGTTATCTGCATATTGGACACGCCAAGGCTATCTGCATGGACTTCGGAGTGGCTGAAAAATATAAGGGTATTTGTAATTTGCGATTCGATGATACAAATCCTTCAAAAGAAAAGAACGAGTATGTAGAAAATATTCTGCACGATATTAGTTGGCTCGGATTTAAATGGGGTAACATCTACTATGCAAGCGATTATTTCGAAAGATTATGGGAGTTTGCAGTATGGTTGATTAAGAAAGGATTGGCTTATGTTGATGAGCAAGACTCTGAAACGATAGCTGCACAAAAAGGTACACCGACCCAACCTGGCACACCTTCACCTTATAGAGACCGCCCAATAGAAGAAAGTCTTGAACTTTTTAAAAAGATGAATACACCTGAGGTAGTAGAAGGCAGCATGGTTTTGCGTGCTAAACTTGATATGGCAAATGCCAACATGCACTTCCGTGACCCTATCATGTATCGCATCATTCACACACCACACCACAGAACGGGTACAAAGTGGAATTGCTATCCTATGTATGACTTCGCTCACGGACAAAGCGACTACTTTGAAGGTGTTACCCACTCTATTTGTACATTAGAATTTGTGCCTCACCGTCCATTATACGATAAGTTTATTGACTTTTTGAAAGAGTCTGACGGTACAGATAATCCTTTGAATGACAATCGTCCACGCCAGATTGAGTTCAACAGATTGAACCTTACATACACTGTAATGTCAAAGAGAAAGTTGCACACATTGGTAGATGAAAAGTTCGTAAATGGTTGGGACGACCCTCGTATGCCAACACTTTGCGGTATGCGCCGCCGTGGTTATTCTCCAGAATCTATCCGTGCTTTCATCGATTCAATTGGTTACACAAAGTTTGATGCTTTGAACGACATGGCATTGCTCGAAGCTGCTGTGCGTAACGACTTAAATCAGAAGGCTACACGCGTGAGTGCTGTGCTCGACCCTGTGAAATTGGTGATTACAAACTATCCCGAAGGACAAACAGAAGAAATGGAAACCATCAACAATCCTGAAAACGAAGCTGACGGAAAACATACCATTACTTTCTCTAAAAACTTGTGGATAGAACGTGCCGATTTCATGGAAGACGCTCCAAAGAAGTTCTTCCGCATGACGCCAGGCAAAGAAGTTCGCTTGAAGAGTGCATATATTATAATGTGTACAGGCTGCACAAAGGACGAAAATGGCAATATCATAGAAATTCAAGCGGAATACGACCCAAATAGTAAGAGTGGTATGGAAGGCTCAAACAGAAAGGTAAAAGGTACATTGCATTGGGTAAGTGCCGACCATTGTTTGGAAGCTGAAGTCAGAGAATACGACCGTCTTTTCAGTATTGAGAACCCTTCGGCTGACGAAAGAGATTTCCGTGAACTCTTAAATCCTGAAAGTTTAAAGGTGTATAAGAACTGCTACGTTGAAAAATATCTTGCTGAGAAGAAACCAGGCGACTATTTGCAATTCCAGCGCACAGGATATTTCATGCTTGACCCAGATACAACAACGAAAAAATTGGTCTTCAACAAAACTGTTGGGCTGAAAGATACTTGGGCAAAAACGAAAGATAAATAATTAGTGGAAGATTATTTTAATAGTGAAGAATTTAAGTGTATCCTCAAAAAATATGAGGATATGCTTCAATATAAGATTGGCGAGTTTCTCGATTCAGAGGAACTTGCCGATATTGCTGAATACTATATTAGCATAGAAGAATTCGATAAAGCAAAAGAAGCCTTAGATTTTGCTTTAGAAATATTTCCCGATTCGGTACCTCTCCTCTATAATTTGGCAAGAATGATTGTTTATCAAGAAGGAAATATTGACAAGGCCTACGCACTTGCGGAGCAAATGAATGATAAAACTGATTTTAATTATTTCTCCTTAATAGCCGAATTAAAGTGCTTAGAGAAGAAAGAAGATGAAGCAAATGGCTTATTAAAAAATCATTTATCAGAACTTAAATATTACGAAGACGAAAGTACTGAAGAGTATATCTTAGATTGCGCCAAACTTTTTGTCTATTTTGATTATCCCGAAATAGCAAAAGAATGGTTGGAAATGTATGAAGACAAAGAAAATTCTGAGTACAAAGAAGTTTTAGGACAATTATATACCATTTTGGGGAACTACGATGCAAGCAACAAAATATTAAACAATTTGCTTGACGAAGAACCACATTCACACGAATATTGGGACCAATTAGCGGATAATAATTTCCAACAAGGCGATTTGGAAGGAGCATTGTCGGCAAGTGAATACTCGATTGCTATCAATCCAAACAATCAGCATGCCATACTCAACAAGGCAAATGCGCTCTTCGCACTCGGCAATTCTAACGAAGCACTCAAGTTTTACGAAAACTATCTAAACCTATGTAGGGAAGACGAAAAGAGTATTGTCTACATCTCAATGGGACATATTGAATTGGGAGAAGGAAATTTTGATTTAGCAAGCAAATACTTCGCAGACGGAATTGATACGGCTACATGCCGAGAAATAGCCTATATTCAAGTGGCAATAGCAGGTTTTGACAACGGACTAATAGGGTTTGCCTATAAATTATTAAGAGAAAATTTGCCCCAAACCCCAAAGGATTGGAAACAAGGATACGCCGTTTTTGCAAGATGCTGCTTTGAATTGAATAAAATGGACGAGTACAATAGGAGCTTGCCAGAGGCTATTTCCATGGATAAAGAAGAATGCAAAGAAACTTTGAGCGAGTTGTATCCTAATGATTGCAAGCCTATTGATTACATGAAATATCAACCCAATGAGGAGAAAAGGAGAACTGATTTAACAACTAATTGGGACAGTTTTTTTAATAAGTAGGTTCGTTGATAAAGAAGAAAGGAGAAAATGAAGATGGCTACAAACGAAAAATATATAAAAGATATTGCGAACGAGCAGTTATTGAGCGATAAAGAAGAACAAGAACTTGCCAAGCAAATAAAAATCGGTGATGCAAAAGCGTTGGAAAAACTGACAAAATCCAACCTCAAGTTTGTTGTTTCTATCGCACATCAATACAAAAATAGAGGCTTAGGCGAGGACGACCTCATTAGCGAAGGCAATATTGGCATGATGTACGCTGCACAAAAGTTTGACGGAACGAAGGGAATTCGATTCGTAAAGTTTGCTGCTCCATACATTAGAAAAGCCATGGAAGAAGCCATAAACGAGCAACTTGAAACTTTTAAAGTGCAAAATAAAGACGAGAAAAAACCTCGAAAGCGCACAGCACATAGAGTTTCGATAGACCAACCTATCCCCGCAGGAAGCAACGGAACATTCACTTTGCAAACCATTTTAGAGAATGCTAATTCGCAACATGCCGATGAAAACCTTACGAAACAGATTGTAAGAGAGGAAATTAAAAAGGCGATGAGTGTTCTCGATGCACGCCAACGAAAAGTCATTTCACTGCTCTATGCCATCAAAGACGAAGAAGCCTACACCATGCAAGAGACTGCCGACATAATGGACATTAAAAGAGAACGTGTAAGACAAATTAGAAAAAAAGCGTTACGCAAGTTGAAAAAGCAAATAAATAAAGGTAAACTATAAAAAATAGGGGTCTATAACGTCTCATGTGGGTAATCGAGTTTTAATCCACCTGTTACGAAGTAGACCATATACTTAAAGTTCCTCAATAACCCAAATTATGGCACTCTAACAACACCCACGTCTAACCCGTCCGATAAGTCCGACTCGTCCGATTCGTCCAACACTCCCAAAAAAATACCCCCTAAAAGTTTAACACCAAACTTTTAGAGGGCATCTTCTTTCAAAAATATTCTGCTACCTATGCAAGGCTATTCAAAATAATATCAGTAAATTAATATTCACCCCATGCTTTAATATCAATTTCGTCCAATTGAACGTGGCAGAAAGCTGAAATAAAGGCACTTGCAAGGCGACTATTAGTAAGCAAAGGAATGTTGAAATCGATTGATGCACGGCGAATCTTGTAACCGTTGGTCAATTCGCGTGGTGTAAGGTCTTTAGGAATATTCACCACCATATCGATTTTCTTATCATGCAAAAGGTCTAACGCTTGTGGGTATTGCCCTTCATCAGATGGCCAATAAACCAAGGTGTTTTCTATGCCGTTCTCTTCCAAATACTTAGAGGTACCGCCTGTTGCGTAAATATTATAACCATGAGCCTTCAACATTTTGGCAGCATCAAGCATTTCTGCCTTTTGTTTCGCTCCACCCGTAGAGAGAAGAATGTTCTTTTTAGGAATACGCTGACCAACAGAGAGCATACTCTTCAATAATGCGGTATGAGTATCTTCACCAATACAACCTACTTCGCCAGTTGAACTCATATCAACTCCCAATACAGGGTCGGCTTTTTGCAAGCGATTGAACGAAAATTGAGAAGCCTTAATACCCACATAATCAAGGTCGAAGAGGTTTTTATTTGGTTTCTCAACAGGTACGTTCAACATTATCTTGGTTGCTAAATCAATGAAGTTTAGCTTCAAAACCTTACTTACAAATGGGAAAGAGCGACTTGCACGGAGGTTACATTCAATCACGAGAATATCGTTATCGCGTGCCATAAACTGTATGTTGAAAGGACCATTAATGTGCAGTGCTTTCGCAATTTGTCGGCTAATACGCTTCACACGGCGCACGGTTTCAATATAAAGCTTTTGTGGAGGGAACTGAATGGTAGCATCGCCTGAGTGAACACCAGCAAATTCAATATGTTCAGAAATAGCGTAAGCCATTATTTCGCCATCACGTGCCACAGCGTCCATTTCGATTTCCTTGGCATTTTCAATGAATTTGCTTACCACTACTGGGTGGTCTTCGCTCACATTAGCAGCCAATTTAAGGAAGCGTTCCAATTCATCGTTATTTGAACAAACATTCATAGCAGCACCCGAAAGTACATAAGAAGGACGAACGAGTACAGGGAAACCGACACGGTCTACAAACTCTTGAATATCGTCCATACTTGTTAGCGCACGCCATTCTGGTTGGTTCACACCAATTTCGTTCAACATAGCTGAGAATTTGGCACGGTCTTCTGCATTATCAATATCCTTTGCCTTTGTTCCAAGAATAGGAACATTTTCGGCATCAAGATACATGGCAAGGTTATTAGGAATTTGTCCGCCCGTTGAAACGATTACACCGTGAGGAACTTCCATATCAATAACGTCCATAACACGCTCAAAAGTGAGTTCGTCAAAATAAAGACGGTCGCACATATCATAGTCAGTTGATACGGTTTCAGGGTTGTAATTTATCATGATAGAGCGATACCCTTGCTTGCGAATGGTATTTAATGCTTGCACACCACACCAATCGAACTCAACCGAAGAACCAATACGATAAGCTCCTGAGCCAAGAACAATTACGCTTTTGCGGTCGGAAGTAAATTGAACATCAGAGGCTACGCCCGAATAAGTAAGGTAAAGGTAATTGGTTTGCGCTGGATATTCAGCTGCCAAAGTGTCAATTTGCTTGACAACAGGCAAAATTCCGTAGCCTTTACGCAACTGACGAACCACCAAAACCGCCTTGTGCATATTACCAACCTCATCTTCCAAACCAACGGCACGCGCCACTTGGAAATCGGTAAAACCATAAATCTTAGCCGTGCGCAAGAGTTCTTTATCAAGCGTATTGATGTTGCAACGCTTTAAATCTTCATCAATATCAATAATATGCTTGAGCTTATGCAAGAACCAATGGTCTATCTTGGTCAATTCATGAATCTGGTCTACAGTATAACCTTTGTGCATTGCCTTTGAAATGACAAAGATACGCTTATCAGTTGGTTCACGAAGCGCAGCATCAATGTCTTCGATTTCGAGTTCTTTATTCTCTACAAAACCGTGCATGCCCTGCCCTATCATGCGCAAGCCCTTCTGTATGGCTTCTTCAAAGTTGCGACCGATTGCCATAACTTCGCCCACAGATTTCATACTTGAACCTAATTCCTTATCAACGCCACGGAATTTGCTCAAATCCCAACGTGGTATTTTGCAAACAACATAGTCTAACGCTGGCTCAAAGAAAGCCGATGTATCTTGGTAACCGAGTTCTTCAACTCGAACAAACCATAGCCCATACCGAGTTTAGCAGCAACAAAAGCAAGAGGATAGCCTGTTGCTTTACTTGCCAAAGCCGATGAACGAGAGAGGCGTGCATTGACTTCAATGACACGATAATCTTCGCTCTTAGGGTCGAAAGCGTATTGTACGTTACATTCACCTACAATACCAATGTGGCGAACTATCTTTATCGCCAATTTGCGGAGTTTATGATATTCACTATTGGTGAGGGTTTGAGAAGGTGCAATCACGATTGACTCGCCCGTATGGATACCCAACGGGTCGAAATTTTCCATGTTGCAGACCGTAATACAATTATCGTATTGGTCACGCACCACCTCGTATTCTATTTCTTTCCAGCCTTTTAAACTCTTCTCAACCAACACTTGTGGAGAGAAAGAAAAGGCTTTTTCGCAAAGTTTATTGAGTTCTTCTTCGTTATCAGCAAAACCACTACCGAGTCCACCCAAAGCATAAGCCGCACGGATAATGACTGGATAACCCAATATTTTGGCAGCTTCTCGTGCTTCTTCTATATTTTCGCAAGCCTCGCTTTTAATGGTTTTTACATCGATTTCATCTAATTGTTGTACGAAAAGTTCACGGTCTTCCGTGTTCATAATCGCCTTTACTGGCGTACCAAGAACTTTAACATTGTACTTTTCGAGTATTCCAAGGCGGTCTAACTCAACACCACAATTCAATGCAGTTTGTCCACCAAATGCCAACAGAATACCATCTGGGCGTTCTTTTTCAATGACACGTTCTACAAAATAAGGTTGTACTGGTAGATAATAAATCTGGTCAGCTACACCTTCTGATGTTTGAACCGTTGCAATATTTGGGTTAATAAGAACGGTAGAAACACCTTCTTCACGTAAGGCTTTCAATGCTTGTGAACCCGAATAATCAAACTCACCAGCTTCACCTATCTTCAATGCGCCTGAACCAAGTAGCAGGACTTTCTTTATTGATTCGTTTTTCATTATTTCAGTGTTTCTACAAATTTGTCAAACATAAATACTGTATCTACTGGACCTGAACTTGCTTCTGGGTGGAATTGTGAGCTAAACCAAGGGTTTACCTTGTGGCGGATTCCTTCGTTGCTACCATCGTTCATATTTACAAAAAGTTCTTCCCAATCTTTTCCCATTGTCTTTGCATCAACCGCATAACCATGGTTTTGTGAAGTAACATAACATTTGTTTGTTCCTACCAAACGAACAGGTTGATTATGTCCACGATGACCATATTTCAACTTAAAAATAGTAGCTCCAGCAGCCTTTGATAAAAGTTGATTTCCCATACAAATACCACAGATTGGTTTAGTGCTTTCATTCATTTGCTTGCGAATTATCTCCACAGCATCGTTACACATATCTGGGTCGCCAGGACCATTAGCAAGGAAAAGTCCATCGTATTCTAATGATGTGTAATCGTAATTCCAAGGTACGCGAATGACTTCAATATTGCGATTTACTAATTCGCGCAAGATATTGGCTTTCACACCACAATCTACTAACACTACTTTTTTCCCACCACCTTCATTATATCGGATAATTTTCTTCGTTGAGACAAGGTCTACAAAATTCACACCTTCGTAGTGAGCAGTAGGAATATTGTCAGCTTCATCGTCGAAAATAATTTGCCCCATCATTACACCATGTTCGCGCAAAACCTTTGTCAATTCGCGTGTATCAATGCCTGTAATGCCTGGAACTTTTTCTCGTTTGAGCCATGATGCCAAACTTTCAACAGCATTCCAGTGGGAATATTCCTCTGTATAATCAGAAACGATGAGCGCAGAAAGATAAATTTTATCACTTTCCATAAACGATGGAATCTGATTTTTCTCAATTGTAAATGGTGGCACACCATAGTTGCCGACTAATGGAAAGGTCATTACCAGCATTTGTCCTGCATACGAAGGGTCGGTAAGGCTTTCAGGATAGCCCATCATAGCCGTATTGAACACTACTTCGCCTGCAACGGGTTGCTCGTAACCGAATGATTTTCCATGAAATTTGGTACCATCGCTTAAAACTAAAGTTACATTCCTCATTATTATTAGTATATTGTGATTTGATATTTTCTTTATTTTACTTTTTATAAACTCCTTCGTAGAATTTTATAAAAGCTTGATTGACGAGGCGCATTCCACCAGGAGTTGGAAATTTTCCCGTAAAATACCAATCACCACGATGATGTGGTATAGCTTCATGCAACCCTTCTATACTTTGATAGACAAGTTCTACAGGTGTTGTCATGCCTTGTGGACGAAGCATTTCAACAATTTTCTCGTTGATTTCTTCCACTGTAAATGGCTCATAAACTCTGCAAACTGCATTTTCGATGACTTCGTCCTTAGCTTTTGCAACCTCTTTCTTACATGCTTCGTAAATTTCAGTAAGCAATGATTCCATTTTACGCTCCTTAATGAGCTCGATAGTTGCTGCAAAGACACAAAATTCTTCCAAACGAGGCATATCAATGCCATAATAATCAGGATAACGAATTTGTGGTGCGCTCGATACGATAACGATTTTCTTTGGGTGCAATCGGTCAAGAATGCGCAAAATGCTTTCTTTCAGCGTTGTACCACGAACGATTGAGTCGTCAATAATAACCAAATTGTCCTCATTTGGTACGATACTCTCATAACTAATGTCGTAAACGTGCGATGCTAAATCGTTGCGTGAATTGCTTTCCGTGATGAAAGTACGAAGTTTTATATCCTTCCATGCCACTTTCTCCGAACGAATAGATTGTCCAACAATGCGTTGCAACTCCTCATCGGTAGGTAAATGGTCTAATGCCTTAATTTCTTCTACCTTTTTTGCATTCAGCCACTTTTTAAAGCCTTGCAAAAGTCCATAGAAAGCCACTTCGGCAGTATTTGGAATAAATGAAATTACAGTGTGGTTTGTATCGTAACCAATTGATTTCAATACTTTTTCTGTGAGCTGCTCGCCCAACTTTTTGCGCTCTTTGTATATATCTCTATCAGAGCCACGAGAGAAATAAATACGTTCAAACGAACAAGCTGAATTTTCTTTAGGTTCTAAAATTTGGTGTAATGAAGCTTCACCACGTTTATTAACAATAATAGCTTGACCTGGCATTAATTCTTTTACATCTTCGCAAGCTAAATCGAATGTTGTTTGAAGTACAGGACGTTCACTTGCCAAAGCCATAAACTCATCATTCATATAAAAGAAAGCAGGACGAATGCCCCATGGGTCTCGCATAGCACACATTTCACCCGAACCTGTAACACCACAAATAACATAACCCCCATCAAAATGCTGCATAGTTGCATGTAGGACATTTTTCATCTCAACGTGGTCTTCAATGTAGTGTGTAATATCAAATTTCTCGAACCCGAGTGCTTTGGCGTCACGATAATTGCGTTCAATTTCGCGATCTAAGCGATGCCCCATGAGTTCGAGAAGTAAATAAGTATCACTATATTTGCGTGGACATTGACCTTGTTCGGTAAGCAAATCAAATATGTGGTCAATGTTGGTCATATTAAAGTTGCCACAAAATGAAAGGTTTTTGGCTCTCCAATTATTACGTCGAAGGAAAGGGTGGACATACGATAACCCACTTTTTCCAGTGGTAGAGTATCTCAAATGCCCCATGTAGAGTTCGCCTGCGAACGGTAGATGTTTCTGTGCAAATGCTACATCGGCAATTTGTTCTTCTGTATAACCTTTATATTGTTTATGAATATTTGCAAAAATTTCTGTAACAGCATTCTTTCCTTCTGCACGTTCACGAAACATATATTCATTTCCAGGTTGTGTTTCAAGTTTTACAGCTGCTATTCCCGCTCCTTCTTGTCCCCGATTGTGTTGCTTTTCCATCATAAGATACATCTTATTCAAGCCATACATCCAGGTACCATACTTTTCTTGGAAGTAGCTAAGCGGTTTCAACAATCGAATCATTGCAACACCACAATCCTCATGAATATTTTTTTCCATTTATCAAGGTTTTCTTTTTATTTATTCTACAGTTACAGATTTTGCTAAATTTCTTGGTTGATCAACATCTTTACCTTTACAAACTGCGATGTGATAAGCTAACAACTGCAATGGAATAGTTGCCACCAATGGTTCTAGACATTCCATTGTGTCAGGAAGTTCGATAACAGCATCGGCAATCTTAGAAATTGATTTATCACCTTTAGAAACAAGTGCTATCACACGTCCATTGCGTGCCTTTATTTCTTGAATATTGCTGCGTACTTTTTCATACATTCCGTTGTGAGTTGCAATAGCAACCACTGGCATATCAGAGTCTATCAAGGCAATAGGTCCATGTTTCATTTCAGCAGCAGGGTATCCTTCAGCATGAATATACGAAATTTCTTTCAATTTCAATGCACCTTCTAAAGCTACAGGATAACTAAAGCCACGACCTAAATACAAAAAATTTCTTGCATAAGTGAACGTACGAGCCATATCAGCTATTTGTTCGTTTGTTTTTAAAACTTCGTTTATTTTTTCAGGAACTGCTGATAATTCCTTCACCATTTCTACATATTCTTTGTTCTTTATAGTGCCTTTTGCTTCTGCTAAAGTGAGGGCAAGCATAGTGAGAACAGTAACCTGACCCGTAAATGCTTTTGTTGACGCAACACCAATTTCTGGACCAACGTGAATGTAAGTCCCCGTATCAGTGGCACGTGGAATACTTGAGCCAATAGCATTACATATTCCATAGATGAAAGCACCATGCTCTTTTGCCAATTCAATAGCAGCAAGCGTATCAGCAGTTTCTCCACTTTGTGAAAGTGCAATCACAACATCATCAGAAGATACAACAGGATTGCGATAACGGAACTCACTCGCATATTCTACATCAACAGGAATGCGACAAAACGTTTCCAAAAGTTGCTTTCCAATAAGACCTGCATGCCAACTTGTTCCACAAGCTACGATAATGATTCGTTTTGCGTTTAAAAGTCGCTGACGATAGTCAATGATAGCACTCAAAGTTACTTTATCATGTTCCACATTAATACGCCCACGCATACAATTGATAAGACAATCTGGCTGTTCAAATATTTCCTTGAGCATAAAATGAGGATAGCCAGCTTTTTCTATTTGACCAAGATTGAGGTCAACTTTTGATACAACAGGTTCTAAAGCCTCGTTCAAAATGTTTACCACCTTTAGTTCTTCGCCCAACTTCATCACTGCAATGTTGCCATCTTCAAGATAGACTACTTTATCGGTGTATTCTATAATAGGTGTAGCATCGGAACCAATAAAGAATTCTTCATCTCCTATTCCTACAACAAGCGGACTTTGCTTACGAGCAGCAATTATAGTATCAGGGTGAGTTTTATCAAGAATTGCAATAGCATACGCACCAATAACTTGATGCAAAGCTACTTGTACAGCAGTAAGTAAGTCTAAATTTTTCTTCTTTTGAATATATTCTACCAATTGTACCAATACCTCTGTGTCCGTATCCGATACGAAAGATACACCATGCTTTTTAAGATTTTTCTTTATTTCAGCATAATTTTCAATGATACCATTGTGAATAATCGCCAATTCCTTTGATTCAGAAAAGTGTGGGTGAGCGTTGGTTGATGATGGTTCTCCGTGTGTTGCCCAACGAGTATGTGCAATGCCTACCATACCTGTAATATCTTTTTCAGCACAAAACGCTTCTAACTCGCTGACTTTTCCTTTTGCTTTGTAAACGTTCAACTCGTTATTACTATTAATAAGCGCAACCCCAGAGCTATCATATCCTCTATATTCAAGTCTTTTTAGACCTTTTATTAATACAGGATAGGCTTCTCTTTTAGTACCTAAATATCCTACTATTCCACACATGTATTATATTTCCTTTGTTGAAATTTTATTCTTAAATTAATGTATCTTTCTTAGCAAAAAAATATTTTACCTCACTAATGTTATGATTAACGACACTATTGACGTTGTAACACCCAAAATTGTATACCAAATATTTGTATTACTGCTGAAGAATGTATTTCTTGCTTTTACCTTATGTGGTTCAACATAAACAATATCGTTTTGCTGTAAATAATAATAAGGTGAATTTATAATATTTGCATCGTTCATATTCAAACGCACCTTATGCTTCTCACCAGTTTTATCTTCACGAATCAAAAGAATATTATCACGCTTACCATATACTGTCATATCTCCAGCTTGCGCCAAGGCTTCCATAATATTAATTTTTTCAGTAGATACTGGTATTACTCCTGGAGCATTCACTTCCCCTATCACTGTAATTCGGTAACTGCTCATACGCACTGAAACTAATGGATTTTCTATACGCGCCAAGTAAGGTTGTATTTTACTTTTAATTAAATCTTCACATTCTGTTTTTGTTAATCCTGCAACATGAATTTTTCCAACAATGGGAAAAGTTATCATACCATCATTATCAACCAAATATCCAACAATCCTATTTTGTCCTCCACCACCTGCATTTGCAGGCTGCCTTAAATTAAAAGGCTCTGACGTTAGGGGATCGGTGGTTTGAACTAATATAGTAAGTTCATCTTTTGGCATTATCTTCGCATCATACAATCCTTTTGAAGCTGCTAAACTAATAGAGTCTATATTTTGTAAGTAAGCTACTTTCTTACTTGACCCACAGCCTACCATTAAAAGAATCACAGTGAACACTATGAATGAGATAAGTAATTTCTTCATATATTATAAATATAATAACGTTATTTTGCGATTAGGAGTTTTTGTCCTTCACAAGAAACCCCACTCTCAATTGTGTTGCAAAAATACTACTATTTTTTGAGAATTACAAAAGATTAGTGTACTTTTCATTGTATAGATAAAAAATATTGTAAAACACAAAAAATATATTCAATTATCATAATGTTTCTATCTTATAATTGATTTGTATCAATTTTATGCAAATTGTTTCATTTATAATTCTGTAAGTTTAAATCTTCATCTTTTTACCAACTTGTCGTTAGATTCATTACACCATGATTTTATTGAGCAATAAAAAAAGAATGCCATAAATGAAACATTAGTAAAAAGTTTTTGCTAACTTTGCAACAAAGATAACTTTAGCATGAAAAGAACAGAGAAAGTTTTACTGATTTACACAGGTGGTACAATTGGTATGGGTTGCAACCCAATAACAGGTGCTTTAGAACCTTTAGATTTCGATCACCTCGCTGATAATGTTCCTGAATTTAAATTGATACCAACAGCTATTGACACTTATCAATTTATCCCAGCAATTGACTCTTCAAACATGTCGCCAGAATTTTGGGCGCAAATAGTAAGTATCATCGTTGAAAAGTATGACTATTACGATGGATTTGTCATTCTCCACGGAACAGACACCATGTCTTACACAGCTTCGGCATTATCTTTTATGCTCGAAAATCTTACAAAACCTGTAATTCTTACAGGTTCACAACTTCCTATTGGTCAATTACGTACCGATGGAAAGGAAAACCTTATGACAAGTCTTGAACTTGCAGCAGCTCATCATCATGACGGAACTCCGATGGTGCCAGAAGTGTGTATCTATTTCAATGGACACCTTTTGCGCGGCAATCGTTCTACAAAACAAAATGCTGACGAACTCAACGCTTTCGATTCTTTTAATTTCCCTCATCTTTGCGAAGCTGGAGTAAGTTTCAATTTCCAAACTCACCACATTCTAAAACCCGACTATACAAAACCAATGGTACCTCATTTAGAGATGAATAGCAACGTTTTTGTATTTTCATTGTTCCCAGGGGCAGAGGAAAACATTGTAAAACATATTCTTGATGCACCTGAACTGCGAGGAATCGTAATGCGTACCTATGGAAGTGGAAATGCACCACATACACCTTGGCTAATGAAACTCTTGAAAGAGGCCTCTCAACGTGGTGTTGTTACCGTGAATGTAAGCCAATGTATTAGTGGTCAAGCTGATATGAATCGCTACGACACAGGCTACCAACTCAAAGATGCTGGCGTTGTTAGCGGCTATGATACAACAGTTGAGGCTGCCCTTACCAAACTCATGTTACTCCAAGCACAATATGACGACCCTGAAATGGTGCGCCAATACATGAACAAATCTATTGCAGGAGAAATAACAATTCCAGCTACACTATTATAAGTAATTGTCTGAAAACGATTTATATGAGGGTGTGTCAAAATAGCCACACCCTCTTTTTTATGCACAAAGCCCCGACTTTCTCAAGCCATGGCTTTGTTATTTTGTAAGCTATTTGTAAGTTTTGCCGTTTATTTGGCTCATTTTCTGCGGTCAAATGAACGAACTGCCTAAAAATAGATTAGGCTGTAATGTCTGATTATCAGTCCATTACAGCCTAATTCAATAATTATCTATATCTCTAATCAATCCTCTATTGCAGCCTGTGCCGCTGCTAAACGAGCGATTGGCACACGGAATGGAGAGCAACTTACATAATTAAGACCTACACGATGGCAGAACTTAACTGATGATGGTTCGCCGCCATGTTCACCGCAAATACCACATTTCAGGTTATTACGAGTCTTGCGACCCTTCTCTACTGCAATCTTAATAAGTTGTCCTACTCCTTCTTGGTCAAGTACTTGGAATGGGTCAACGTCCAAAATCTTCTTTTCAAGATAGCTTGGCAAGAAACTTGCAATATCATCTCGACTATAACCGAAGGTCATTTGTGTCAAGTCGTTTGTACCAAAACTAAAGTATTCTGCCTTGCTTGCAATCAAATCGGCTGTTAAAGCTGCACGTGGAATCTCTATCATTGTGCCAACCTTGAATGGAACTTCAACGCCTTCAGCTTCAAAAATCTTCTTGGCAGTTTTGCGAATGATAGCCTCTTGGTTATCAAGTTCGTTCACAATACCTACTAATGGTACCATGATTTCAGGCATTGGATTGAATCCTTCCTTCTTCAATTGAACAGCAGCACCGAGGATTGCGCGTGTTTGCATCGCTGTAATTTCAGGGAATGTATTACCCAATCGGCAACCACGAAGACCTAACATTGGATTGTGCTCAGACAAAGAGTTTACACGATTGAAGATAAATTGAACGCTAACACCCATTTCTTTAGCCATGATTTCTTGTCCTTCAGCATCGTGAGGTACAAATTCATGCAATGGAGGGTCTAACAAACGAATGTTTACAGGCATTCCGTCCATACATTTTAGGATACCATAGAAGTCTTGTTTCTGATAAGGCAATAACTTTTCGAGTGCCTTTTCACGTCCTTCAACAGTATCGGAAAGAATCATTTCACGCATGGCTTTAATCTTCAAATCCTCGAAGAACATATGCTCAGTACGGCAAAGTCCAATACCAACAGCACCGAATGTGCGTGCTACTTCAGCGTCGTGTGGTGTATCAGCGTTTGTACGAACGACTAATTTAGTATACTTTTCGCAAAGATTCATCAATTTTGCAAAATCTCCTGTTACTTCAGCAGCCTTTGTTTGAACCTCTCCGTAATAAACTTCACCAGTAGAACCATTCAATGAGAGGTAATCGCCTTCATGCAATACTGTTCCGTCAATCTCAACAGTACGTTTCTTATAATCTATAATAATACCACCAGCACCACTAACGCAGCATTTACCCATACCACGAGCCACTACAGCAGCGTGAGAAGTCATACCACCACGTGCAGTAAGAATACCTTCTGCGGCTGACATACCTGCCAAGTCCTCTGGAGAAGTTTCGATACGAACCATCACAACAGAACGACCATCTTCACGCCACTTAGCAGCATCATCAGCAAAGAATACGATTTGTCCACAAGCAGCACCTGGAGAAGCAGGAAGACCACGTGTCAAAACACGAGCTTGCGCCAATGCTTCTTTATCGAATATAGGGTGTAAAAGTTCATCAAGTTTATTTGGCTCGCAACGCTTAATAGCTGTCTTTTCGTCAATCTCTCCTTTATCAAGCAAATCCATTGCAATTTTAACCATCGCCGTACCAGTACGCTTACCATTACGAGTTTGCAAGAACCAAAGTTTACCATCTTGTACGGTAAATTCCATATCTTGCATATCGTGATAATGCTTTTCTAATTTGTCTTGAATAGCATTCAACTGAGCATAAATCTCAGGCATTGCTTCTTCCATTGAAGGGTATTTTGAGCTACGAATTTCTTCTTCGATATCTTGCTGTTTTGCCCAACGTTTTGAACCTTCCAATGTAATTTGTTGTGGAGTACGGATACCTGCAACAACGTCTTCACCTTGTGCATTTACCAAATATTCACCATTGAAAACGTTTTCACCTGTGCCTGCATCACGAGAGAAGCATACACCTGTTGCAGAAGTATCACCCATGTTACCGAATACCATGGCTTGAACTGTAACTGCTGTACCCCATTCTTGTGGAATACCCTCCATTTTGCGATAAAGGATAGCACGTTCGTTCATCCATGAAGTGAATACTGCACAAATAGCACCCCAAAGTTGTTCCATAGGGTCTGATGGGAAATCATTTCCTGTTTGACTTTTAATCGCTTTTTTAAATTCTACAACCAATTTCTTTAAGTCGTCAACGTTCATTTCATTGTCCAACTTAATACCACGTTCTGCTTTAACTTTTTGAATAATAGCTTCGAATGGATCAATATCCTCTTTATTTTCAGGCTTCATACCCAATACAACATCGCCATACATCTGAACAAAACGACGATAGCTATCGTATGCGAAACGTTCGTTGCCAGTCTTTTTTGCAAGTCCCTCAACAACGGTATCATTCAAACCTAAGTTAAGAATTGTGTCCATCATACCTGGCATTGACGCACGAGCTCCTGAACGCACACTAACTAAAAGCGGATTTGATGGGTCGCCAAACTTTGAATTCATCAAGTCTTCAATATGTTTGACACTTTTTTTAACCTCTTCGGTTAAAATTTCTACAACTTTCTCTTTTCCTTTTTCAAAATATTCGTTACAAACGTCGGTAGTAATTGTAAAGCCAGGAGGAACTGGTACACCAATTAAATTCATTTCTGCAAGATTGGCACCCTTGCCACCCAGCAAATTTCTCATATCAGCTTTTCCTTCGGCCTTACCATTACCGAAAGTATAAACTCTTTTCTCTGCCATAATAATTATGTAAATATTTAAATCTTATTTTCGTTAGTGCAAATATAACTATAAATTAACAATGTAGCAAATTTTTAGTAAGGAAATGCCATATAAAGATTACATTTTATGCTTTTTTGATGTTTTATGCTTTCAAATAGTTTTTCGCAAATCATAATATATTTGTTCTTGATAATACCTTTTCATAACCACAGCAAAATATTTAATTTAAAATTGAAACAGCTCAAACCATGTAAAGATGTGTAATTTTTCATATGATATTCGGAATATCATTGATATAAAGCAACTTAACTATAAAAAATGATTTTATAAATTTATAAAGTTGGATTCTTTGTATTTCCATTTAAAATCCAATACAAAAATTACAGAAAGGGAATTTTATTTATGCAAATCAATTGAATAAATATAAAATACTTTTATTTGTGAGAAACAATAAATTCAAAATATCATGCTTAATACATCTAATGTCAAAACCTATTGTTTTGAAAATAAAACAATAGGTTTAAGCATAAAAAAT
>NZ_BAIS01000001.1 GCF_000613345.1 Prevotella disiens JCM 6334 = ATCC 29426
TATATTAAAGAAAAATACCAACATCATCACAAAAAATGATTTGAATCAACCTAAAACCTAATTTGTTAGGCATTATTAAGATTTATGCTAAGGCATTTATTGCCAAGATTCAGTTTTATTTTGTAATTTTGCACGTTAAAAGAAATAATGAAATTTTGATGAAACAAAATAATTCGATACAAATGTTTGCTGACTACGAAGGCGACCTTCCTGATTTTGATGTAAAAGTAGAAGGCGATGTGCCTGTATTTGTAACGCGCAACCTTGTGATGTTTCCAGGTGTTTTAATGCCTGTATTAGTAGGACGTAAGGCAACTCTAAAGTTAGTAGAATTTTTAGAGAAACACCCTAACACAATTTTTGCAGTATTCAGTCAGAAAGACGGCAATGTTGATGACCCTAAAGAGAAAGATTTATATCGTACTGGTATTTATGCACGCCTCGTTCGTGCTTTCGATATGCCAGGAAATACGCATGGAGAAAATAGAACGGCTATTCTTCAAGGTTTGGGACGTTGTAAATTAGACAAGATAACCAAAAATTCTCCCTATATGATAGGGCTTACTCACGCTGATCCTGATGCACAAGCAGATTTGAATGACTATGAGTTTATAACTGCTGTCAATGATATGAAAATGACAGCAAAGGAGTATATTCAAGGTAGCGATGAAATTCCTGACGACTCACAGTTTGCACTTGACAACATAGCAAACCCTATTGTGTCAATCAATTATGTTTGTGCAAACATGCCTTTCAGCGTTGTCGACAAAATATATCTTCTCGAAGAAGAAACTTTGAAAGACCGTTTGTTCAGGCTCATGAAGACGTTGAACAGAGAAATACAGTTTCAACACCTTCGTCAAAATATACGTTCAAAGACAAGAGAAGACTTGGACGAACAGCAAAGAGAATATTTCTTACACCAACAAATCAAGAACATTCAAGAGGAATTGGGCGACGGAGAATCAACTCCAGAGAGAAAAGAACTCTTAGACAAAGCGAAAAAGAAAAAGTGGACTGAGGATACGCAAAAGATTTTCCAAAAGGAATTTGACAAGTTGAACAATCTCAACCCACAAAGCCCTGATTATAGTGTGCAAATCAACTATTTGCAGACCATGGTAAACCTTCCTTGGAATGAATTTACAAAGGACGATTTAGACCTCAAACGTGCCGAACGTGTCCTCAATAGCGACCACTACGGCATGGAAAAAGTAAAGGAACGTATCCTTGAATACATGGCTGTCCTCAAATTGAAAGGCAGTTTGAAATCGCCTATCCTCTGTTTATACGGCCCTCCTGGAGTTGGAAAAACAAGTTTGGGCAAGAGCATTGCCGAATCAATGAAACGTAAATACGTTCGTATGTCGTTAGGTGGTCTGCACGACGAATCAGAAATTCGTGGTCATAGACGTACCTATATCGGTGCAATGCCTGGTAGAATTATCAAGAATATACAAAAGGCTGGTTCGTCAAACCCAGTGTTTATTCTCGATGAAATCGACAAAGTAACTCAAAACACCATCAATGGCGACCCAGCTTCTGCCCTATTAGAAGTACTCGACCCAGAGCAAAACTTTGCTTTCCATGACAATTATTTGGACATGGACTACGACCTTTCAAAGGTGTTATTTGTGGCAACGGCAAACGATATAAACGCTATTCCAAAGCCATTGCTCGACCGTATGGAGTTAATCGAGGTTTCGGGCTACATAACTGAAGAGAAAGTAGAAATTGCAAAACGCCATTTGCTTCCAAAAGAACTATCAAACACAGGGTTGGACATCACACACCCTAAGTTTAAATTCACCAAAGCGGCGTTCGAAAAACTCATCGAAAGTTATACCCGTGAGAGCGGTGTGCGCCAATTGGAAAAGCAAATCAATAAGCTATTGCGCAAATTAGCTTACAAGCAAGCCGTTGACAACGAATTAGCATACGAAAGTGTAGACCCAACAAAGTTGGAACAACTACTCGGCAACCCACCTTTCTATCGCGACATTTACCAAGGCAACGACTATGCAGGCGTGGTAACAGGATTGGCATGGACAAGTGTAGGAGGCGAAATTCTGTTTATCGAAACTTCATTATCAAAAGGAAAAGCTGGGAAGCTCACACTGACAGGTAACCTTGGAGATGTCATGAAGGAATCGGCAGTAATCGCGCTCGAATACGTTAAAGCACATATTGACAGACTAAACGTGGATTATCGTATTTTCGACCAATGGAACATTCATATCCATGTGCCAGAAGGAGCAACACCAAAGGACGGACCTTCAGCAGGTATTACCATTGCAACGAGTATCGCTTCGGCACTGACTCAGCGCAAAGTTAGAAAGAATACTGCCATGACGGGCGAAATAACATTGCGTGGAAAAGTGCTTCCAGT
Source organism: Prevotella disiens JCM 6334 = ATCC 29426 (assembly GCF_000613345.1). Classification (GTDB taxonomy): domain Bacteria; phylum Bacteroidota; class Bacteroidia; order Bacteroidales; family Bacteroidaceae; genus Prevotella; species Prevotella disiens. The sequence goes on from NZ_BAIS01000001.1 coordinate 2,390, forward strand.
AGGTGGTATCAAAGAAAAAATTCTTGCCGCTAAGCGTGCTGGAATCACCGATATTATAATGTGTAAGGACAATAAAAAGAATATCGAAGAAATTCCAGAGAAGTATCGCAAGGGAGTTGAGTTCCATTACGTTGAAAACATTCAAGAAGTATGGGATTTTGCTTTAACCGACCAAATGGTAAAAAATCCAATCGACTTTACCATCACAGAAGAAAACAATAAAAACAACTAAAGAATGACATTTGAACTTCAATGCACTGACAATGCAAGCGATGCAAGAACAGGTATTATAACAACCGACCACGGACAAATAAAGACACCTATCTTTATGCCCGTGGGAACGGCTGGCACCGTAAAAGGTGTACACTTTTCTGAATTAGTAGAACAGGTTAAAGCCCAAATCATTCTTGGCAACACCTATCATTTATACCTTCGCCCAGGATTAGAAGTACTCAAAGCAGCAGGCGGACTTCATAAATTTAATGGTTGGAACCGCCCTATTCTCACCGATTCTGGTGGTTTTCAAGTATTTTCTTTGACAGGTATTCGCAAATTATCGGAAGAAGGTTGCCAATTCAGAAGCCATATTGACGGTTCAAAGCATATCTTTACGCCTGAAAACGTTATGGATACGCAACGTGTAATCGGTGCCGATATTATTATGGCGTTCGACGAATGTCCTCCAGGCAACAGCGACTATGAGTATTCGAAGCGCAGTTTAGGGCTAACCCAACGTTGGTTAGACCGCTGTATCAAACGTTTCAACGAGACAGAACCACTCTATGGCTACAAGCAGAGCCTCTTCCCTATCGTTCAAGGTTGCACCTACAAAGATTTACGCACCGAAGCAGCTAAATTTGTAGCCGACAAGGGAGCTGACGGAAACGCCATTGGCGGTTTGGCAGTAGGCGAACCAACAGAGGTAATGTACGAAATGATTGAACATGTCAATGCCATTTTGCCAAAAGACAAACCTCGCTACCTCATGGGAGTTGGTACACCACAAAACATTCTCGAAGGAATTGAACGTGGAGTTGATATGTTCGACTGCGTAATGCCTACCCGTAATGGTCGAAACGCAATGCTTTTCACCTACGAAGGTACCATGAATATGCGCAATAAAAAGTGGGAAAAAGACTTCTCGCCAGTCGATGCTGACGGCTGCGATATTGACGTCATCACGTCGAAAGCCTACCTTCACCACTTGTTTAAAGCAGGAGAATTGTTGGCAATGCAAATTGCAAGCATTCACAACATAGCGTTCTATTTGCGATTGGTTACCGATGCACGCAAGCACATAAAACAAGGCGACTTTGTAACGTGGAAGGCTTCCATTATAGAAAAGTTAGGACGCAGACTGTAAGACAAAATATGAAAGAGAAATTCGACAAATATAAAGCCATTGCAACCGATAAACTGAAGTCCCTCCGTGGGCATCAGTTTCTTCAAACAGCAATGAATGTTTTGCGTTGGTTAGCTAATAACTTTCATCATTTACACCCAAAACATATTGTCGGATTATTAGATTGGTACATCATAAAGAAATTTATTGGTACTTATATCTTCTCTATCGTTCTTATTATTTCCATTGCTATCGTCTTCGATTTCAACGAAAACCTCTCAAAGTTTACACAGTATCATGCTCCTTGGCGTGCAATTATCTTTGATAACTATGCGAACTTCATTCCATATTACTCGAATCTTTTCTCGCCATTGTTTGTTTTCATTGCTGTCATCTTCTTTACATCAAAATTAGCTGGCGACTCCGAAATCATTTCAATGCTAGCAGCAGGCATTTCTTTCAACAGATTGATGCGCCCATACATGATTTCTTGCATTCTGATAGCGGGGGTTACTTACTATTTAAATAGCTCAGTTATTCCGCATGGCACAGTGATTCGCCAAAATTTCAATGCACTGTATCGTAATGATAAGAAGAATACAACGGGCGAAAATATACAATTAAAGGTTGCCAAGAACACCGTTGCGTACATTCAGCATTACGATAATACATACAAGCGAGGTTATGGCTTCTCATTAGATAGGTTTGAAGGAAAAAAATTAGTAGACCATCTGACTGCAACTGAAATTCAATACGACACAATTGCTGATTCAAAGTTTCATTGGAAAGTAACAAATTGGAAAATAAGGAAGTTAAAAGGTTTGAAAGAACACATCACAACAGGAGCAGAAATGGATACGGTTATCCTCATGGAACCTACCGACCTTATCTATTTTGACGGTCAGCAAGAGGAATTTACATCGTCCCAACTATTAGATTACATATCCAAACAGACCAGTCGCGGCTCGAAAAATGTAATTCAATATGAAGTCGAATTTCACAAGAGAATAGCCATGTCGTTCTCTTCTTTCATACTTACTATCATAGGATTATCGCTTTCGTCACGTAAACGCAAAGGCGGAATGGGTATGTATCTTGGTATTGGGTTGGCTTTAAGTGTCAGCTACATTTTATTGCAAGCCATTTCTTCCACCTTTGCCATTAATACAAATGCTTCACCAATGTTGGCAGCGTGGATTCCCAACATTATTTTTGCAGCAATAGCTTATTTTTGTTATCGTAAAGCACCAAATTAATTAAAAAGAAAATATAAATAACCCTTTGTGAGAAGGGCAAAAACAATAAAATATGAATTTTGAAAGTTTAGATTTAAATGACGATATACTCGATGCACTCTATGATATGCGCTTCGAGAAATGCACACCCATCCAAGAAAATTGTATTCCTGAAATATTAAAAGGTAAAGATGTATTGGGTGTAGCACAAACAGGAACAGGAAAAACAGCTGCTTATCTATTGCCAGTCTTATCAAAATTGGCTGACGGAGGCTATCCAGAAGATGCAATTAACTGTTTGATAATGTCGCCAACCCGCGAGTTGGCACAACAAATTGACCAAGCAATACAAGGCTTTTCATACTATCTTAATGGCGTTTCATGCGTGGCTGTCTATGGCGGAAACGATGGAAATCGTTACGACCAAGAATTAAAAAGCCTCTCATTGGGTGCCAACCTCGTCATCGCAACCCCTGGAAGATTCATTTCGCACATGTCATTGGGCAATGTAGACCTATCGAAAGTGAGTTTCTTTATACTTGATGAGGCTGACAGAATGTTGGATATGGGATTTTCGGAAGACATTATGACTATCCAAAAGAATCTCCCCAAAACGTGCCAAACCATTATGTTCTCGGCTACCATGCCAAAGAAAATTGAAGATTTAGCACAAACTTTGCTCACCAACCCATCAGTCATAAAACTCGCAGTAAGCAAACCTGCTGAAAAGATTCATCAATTGGCATACGTTTGCCATGAAACCCAGAAAATGGGAATCATTAAAGACATTTTCAAAGCAGGCAATTTGCAACGTGTCATTATCTTCTCTGGTTCAAAACAAAAGGTAAAACAAATTGCTTTATCCCTCAATCAGAAGAAGATTAATTGTGGTCAAATGCACTCAGACTTAGCACAAGCCGAACGCGATGAGATGATGTTCAAGTTTAAAAGCGGACAAATTGACGTGTTGGTAGCGACCGATATATTGGCTCGTGGCATTGATATTGACGATATTGCCATGGTTATTAACTACGATGTGCCGCACGATGCCGAAGATTATGTACACAGAATTGGTCGTACAGCCCGTGCTGACCGCAAAGGTTCTGCTATTACTTTCGTTAATGAAGATGATATTTACTATTTTCAACAGATAGAAAATTTCTTAGAAAAAGAAGTTGAGAAGGCTGAACTCCCAGAAGGGTTAGGCGAAGGACTTGACTATGTAAGTAGAAATAAAGAACGCCGTAAAACTTCTGCCAAATCGCGCCGTAGAAAAGACCGCGACCAACAAAGTCATAAGGATAAGAAAGTACGCAATAACCGCAGAAACAATAATCAGCCTACTGCTACCAATGAAACGAAAAAGCAAGATGTAAAGACTAAAAAGGTACAGGACGGAAAGAATGAACCTGCAAAAAGCTATAAAAAGAATAATAATCGCAAGCAACGTCCTACCAATTTTAACGGAGAAGTTGTAGAAACGACTGATAAACAGACTCCTAAGAAAAGACAAAACAGAGTTCAAAAAGATAACAAGGACTCTAAAACCGATAAAAAACAACCACAAACGGTTGCAGAAACCACTAATAATAAACCTAAAAAGAAGCGTCCAAAAAAGAAAAAGCAACCATCGTTTGAGGCAAATGATACGCAACGTAGTAGCAAATATGATATGAGCGAATACTTCCCAAAGCCGAAAAAAGAAGAAAGCAGACTTAAAAAACTCATCAAAAAGCCATTAAAATGGTTGAGTAATTTAGGAAAGAAATAAAAAACAAATCTCATTTAAAAAGCCTTACTCATTACCTTAAAAAGGTTTAACAATGAGTAAGGCTTTTCTTTTTACCTAAATTTCTCGAGAAAGAGTGGCATCATAAGGCGAAATACAACTATTTCCCACTACTTACTTTTATTGATAAAAATGCAAAGCCCACACAGCTTTTCAATTTAATAGCGTTTTGAGGGATTTCGACATATAAAAAGAGCTCACTACAAATTTTGTAATAAGCTCTTTTCCAGATATTTTTCTTTTATCTTATTCTATCAGCTGCTCTTACCAATGCCTCATCAGCCTTAATCGCTTGTCGTGATAAGAACAAGAGAATAAGCGAAACTAACGGTAAACATGCTGCATAAGAAAAATGGAAAGTTATATCTTTCAACATTATTTGCGTCATTGCGATGTATGCACCATACCAAATAATGTTCAGAATCATGTAAAATCCACAACTTTTAATCTGTCGTTTCCTATTCTTATAGTCGAATATCGTGAATAAATGGCAAGGTAACGAAAGTAAAAGAATAGCAAACAATGGCCAAACTTTAAAATCTTTTGCTTCATTCGCCCCTTCTATCCACAAATTTGTCATGTTGCTTGGTGTTCCCATACCTTTGGATTCTAACCAACCAATTGGGAAGCAAAGACATAAGAGAATAATGATGAATGATAAGAAAAGGAAAATTGTTTGTTTCCTCTGTATCATATGTTATATTCTTCCTCTTCTACTCCGTCTTTAGATGGGTCGCGCCAATAAATATTACCGTCCAAAAATTCTTGCGTTGCCAACAATACTGGTTTTGGAAGTTTCTCGTAATAACGGCTAATCTCTATTTGTTCACGATTTTCAAATACTTCCTCCAAAGAGTCGCTATAAGAAGCAAACTCTGCAAGTTTCTTACTGAGGTCTTGCTTAATCTCAATTGAAATTTGATTAGCACGTTTTGCGATGATAGCAACACTTTCGTAGATGTTGTTTGTTCCTTTCCAAAGTTCTACCACATCACGGGTCACTGTGTTTACAGGTGATTTTGACTTCTTGTAATCCATTATATGTTTATATATTTAATATTCTATTTCTTATTTTTTGCCTCAAATTCTTTACATTTTTCAATGTATTTTTCAGCTGTTGCACGTTCTTTCGAATCAGGATACTCGTTGATAAAACCATAACATTCGTCTTCTGCATCTTGATAACGTTGCAATTTCTTTTCCTCAACACTCATTTGTGCTAATTCAAACTTACCTTTCATCACGAGAATTGCAAAATCTTCACGCAATGAAGAATAAGGGAAATCGTTTAAAGCACTTTGTGCTGTAATGATACAAGCCTCATAATTGTTGCCGCCATCGTTGCCGCAGTTGCCAAAATAAGAGCCAAGATTATAATATAACTTAGCATTCAAATATTCTTTGCGAATAAGTTTATCTTGCAAAGCAAAGAGTCTTTGTTGCGCTGTACTCTTCATTTTGCCATTAGGATACAAATCCAAATAATCTTGGAATGCGGCAATTGCAGCCACAGTAGGTGTTTGGTCTAAACGTGCTTCTGGTGTTCCTTCATACAGACTTTGTCCGATGTAAAACGAAGCCATTTCTGCGTATATTCCATGCGGATAAGTTTGAAAATATTTCTTGAAGGTTTCTGAAGCAGCTTCATAATCTCGCATGCCAAATTCCGACATTGCAAGCATATAAAGGCATTCTTCAGCGTTATCGGTACCTTTTTGTATGGTAACTACATCTTGTAATAATGGAATTGCAAAGGAGTATTTTCCGTTTGCGAAACACTCTTTTGCATATTCGTACTTGTAGGTGTAATCAGTACTTTTAAATACTTGGTTATATTCATGTGCGCAACTTGTAAAAAGTAATGTTGCAACAAATGTAATAAGAATATTCTTCTTCATAAATTCACTTTGAATTGCAAAGTTACACATAATTCGTTAATTAAACAAAGCTACTATAGTATTTTTAGCAAAAAATAGTTTTTATAGTGATTTATCCGCTCTTTTTTCCTAACTTTGTACATAGAAAATGGAATTTGAATTAACATCGAAATATAAGCCAACAGGCGACCAACCAGAAGCAATTAGACAATTAACGGAAGGTATAGAACGTGGCGACAAAAGTCAAGTTCTTTTAGGCGTAACGGGGTCTGGCAAAACTTTTACAATGGCAAATGTTATTGCCAATGTAGGAAAGCCCACGCTCATTTTATCGCATAACAAGACTTTGGCAGCGCAATTGTATGAGGAAATGAAAGGATTTTTTCCTCATAATGCGGTAGAATATTACGTTTCATACTACGATTATTATCAGCCTGAGGCTTACATGCCCACCACCGACACTTATATTGAAAAGGATTTGGCTATCAATGACGAAATTGACAAGCTCCGTCTTTCGGCTGTTTCTTCCTTATTATCAGGGCGAAAGGACGTTGTTGTCGTGTCTTCCGTATCGTGTCTTTATGGTATGGGCGGTCCTGTGGCGATGAAAGATAGTGTCATACGACTCAAAAAGGGGCAGATTATTGACCGAAACGAATTTTTAAGGCGGCTCATCAATGCGCTTTATGTTCGAAATGATATTGATTTGCAGCGTGGAAACTTCCGTGTAAAGGGCGATACGGTGGATATTGCCATGGCTTATAGTGATAATATTTTGCGCATTACTTGGTGGGACGATGAAATTGATGCCATTGAAGAGGTTGATTCTGTTTCCTATCATCGTTTGGGTACATTTGAAGCATACGAGATTTACCCTGCCAATCTTTTTGTTACAACGAAAGAACAAACCGAAGGTGCTATCCGACAAATACAAGACGACCTAAGATTGCAAATTGATTTCTTTAACGAAATTGGTGATAACATTAAAGCTCAACGCATTAAGGAACGTGTAGAATATGATATGGAAATGATAAAAGAGCTGGGACATTGCTCTGGAATCGAAAACTATTCTCGCTATTTTGATGGTCGTGAAGCTGGTCAACGTCCCTATTGTTTGTTAGATTTCTTCCCAAGTGATAACCTCATAATGATTGATGAAAGTCATGTTAGTGTGCCACAAATATCTGCCATGTATGGTGGCGACCGTGCAAGAAAGAAAAATTTGGTAGAATTTGGTTTTCGTCTTCCCGCGGCTTTCGATAATCGTCCATTACGTTTTGAGGAATTTCATAGTCTTATCAACCAAATTATTTACGTTTCAGCTACCCCTGCAAACTTTGAATTAGAGGAGGCTGAAGGTGTTGTAGTAGAACAACTTATCCGCCCAACGGGGTTGCTTGACCCTGAAATAGAAGTACGTCCGTCTGAAAATCAGATTGACGACTTAATGGAAGAAATACTTATTCGTGCTGAAAAAGATGAGCGAGTACTTGTTACCACGCTGACAAAGCGTATGGCAGAGGAACTGACAGAGTATTTGCTGAACCATGAAGTGCGTACCACTTATATCCATAGCGACGTAGCAAGTTTAGACCGTGTAAAGATTATAAACGACTTTCGCATAGGTATTTACGATGTATTGGTTGGAGTAAACCTTCTTCGTGAAGGATTAGACTTACCCGAAGTTTCTTTGGTAGCGATTTTAGATGCTGACAAGGAAGGTTTTTTGCGCAGTCATAGAAGTTTAACACAGACGGCTGGACGTGCTGCACGCAATGTAAATGGACGTGTAATTATGTATGCCGACAAAATTACTGACAGCATGCAAAAGACGATTGACGAAACAGCACGCCGTCGTGAAAAGCAATTAAAGTATAACGAAGAAAATCATATCACACCTACGCAAATTGTAAGAACTATCAAAGACACCTTGCCTTCGAGTGAAAATTCGGCTACGATTGTACCTATCAATAAGGCTAAAGCACCGCAAGCTTACAGTGAACCAACATTTGAAACCAGCATAGTAGCCGACCCTATTGTGATGAAAATGACAAAAGCACAATTGGAAAAGAGCATTCAAAACACAACATTGCTCATGCAAGAGGCTGCTAAAAATCTTGATTTCTTACAAGCTGCACAATATCGTGATGAAATATTACGTTTGCAAGCTGAATTAGAAACAAAAGAATAAGTCGGATAAAAGTAATATTTTTCTAACAAACATATTTTAGTAATTTATCTACAAAAAATCAAGCAAATTATTTTTTTTTCAAAAGAGCCTATTTTGGAGTGAAAAACATGCCCTTTTTCATCTCAAAACAATAGGTTTTATTTTTCCGACCTCATTGCCATAAACGTTAAAAGATTGGTAAAACATCTGTAATACTCTATTTTTTTGTACCTTTGTTCGGAAAATGTGTTAAGTAATTATTGAAATAAGAATTATGACTGAAGAAATAAAAAATAGCAGCGCACGCCCCCCTCATCACAGACAACCGCTTCACAATAATAAAAGTGAACGTTCCATGATACGCCAAGTGCTAAATATCATTTTTATGATTGGTGCAATCGTTGGACTTATCTTCTATTTTGCAATGGATAATCAGCAAACTGGTATCATCATTATTTTGGTATCAATGGTCTTTAAATTCGCAGAATCGGCTCTTCGACTATTTCACAAATGAAAAGATACATCTCGCTCATTTTCACGTTATTAATATTTAGCACTACTACACAGGCACAAATAATAGATCCTTTTTCTGACGATGGAACTTTTGGTGCTAAGAAATTAGGTACAAATGGAAATTTTGGTCGCTCAGACTCTATCCAAAGTCAGCATAAAGAAATACCTCGTGGCATGAAAGTGTGGACGGTTGACGATAGATTTGGCGACAAAAAAGCTGTTGTACCAGATACTTTGTCAGAGTTATTCATGAATAGTATCTTCAATACAGGACTGCGAGGCGAATATAATGCGTTAGGAAATTTAGGTTCACCACGCCAAAATCGTATTTTTATTGATAGAAAAAGTGGGGAGGAATTTATATTTATCAACCCCTACAATGGGTTTATTGTGGAGCCTTCTCAATTTCATTTCACTTCAACATTGTCGCCTATTACAAATCTTTCGTATAGCACAGCAGGCAATAGAACCAATGGCGAAGACCAATTCAAAGCACTTTTTGCAGTAAATGCAGGCAAACGTTGGGGATTTGGCTTTAAATTCAACTATCTATATGGGCGTGGTTACTACACCAATCAAAATACCTCGCACATCAATTACTCTATTTGGGGTAGTTATACAGGAGAAAGGTATCAAGCACATTTATTATTTTCGCTCAATCATCAGAAGGTTGCAGAAAATGGAGGCATTACAAATGATGCCTATATCACCAATCCAGAAATCTTCAATGAGACATTTAGTACCAACGAAATTCCAATGACGCTGAATAAAAATTGGAATAGAAACGACAACCAACACATCTTTTTCAATCATAAATATAGCCTCGGATTTTTCAGAAAAGTGCCTATGACAAAGGAAGAAATCGAAGCTAAAAAGTTTGCAATAAAGTCGGCTCAGTCGAAAAAAGAGGACGAAGCAAGACAAAAAGCAATGAAAAAAGCAGAGGAAAACGGAGAAGAATTTGATGAAGAGATGTTCAATAAAAACATGAAGGCGCAAGGTCGTCCTGACGATGCGCATATTGTAGATAAAGTTGCCCCCAAAGAAAAAACTAAAAATACAGATATTCTCTACCCTAACGCACAAGAAACTGCTAAAAACGAAGCTGATGAGCAATGGGTAAAAGACGAATATGTGCCTGTAACGAGTTTCATTCATTCATTCAGATTTGATAACTATAGACGCATTTATCAAGCATACGAAACTCCAGAGGGTTACTATTTGAATAATTATTACACCAATACCGCTACTGCAAACGATTCTATCTACGACCAGACAAAGCATTTTTCGCTAAAAAATACCTTTGCTATAGCATTGTTAGAAGGGTTTAACAAGTGGGCAAAAGCAGGGTTGAAAGCCTTTATTTCTCATGAATTGCGCCATTACGAGTTACCTACACTACTTAATTCTACACCTCCAACAGCGACACCTCTATTTGGTGGTTACGAAAAAGTGAATAAAAATGATATTTCCATTGGTGGACAACTTTTAAAAACCAATGGAAACACCTTACATTATAATATTACTGCCGAAACGTGGTTGGTAGGAAACAAGGCAGGACAACTGCATATTGACGGTAAAGCAGATTTAAATTTCCCACTCTTTGGTGATACTGTTCAGTTGGCTGCAACTGCTTTTTTCCATCGTTCTAACCCATCTTATTACATGGAAAACTTCCATTCACGTCATTATTGGTGGGACAACACGCTCGAAAAGCAAATCCACTCGCGTATTTTGGGCGAACTCTCATGGCAGAAGACCAAGACAAAATTACGCATTGGCTATGATATGTTGAAAAATTACACCTATTTTGGGGTACAAAACGATAGAACATTACAAGAAAAAAACTATCTCATCACCAAGCAACAAGTCAATGTTCGCCAACATTCAGATGCGATTAGTTTGCTAACATTACAACTCCAACAGGATTTACGCTTTGGTATTTTCAATTGGCAAAATGTATTAACATTCCAAAAGTCAAGCAATGAAAATGTATTCCCTACCCCAACGCTCAACATTTACAGTAATTTCTTTATGCGATTTAAGATTGCTCGTGTGTTAGATTGTGATTTGGGTGTTGATGCAAGGTATTTTACAAAATACAATGCACCAGAATATATCCCAGGTATGGCGCATTTGGCATTCAAGAAAACGAAGCAAGTCGCACTAAAATAGGTAATTATCCTGTACTGAACGCTTATGCCAACTTCAATTTACAGCATACACGCTTCTTCATTATGATGTCGCATGTGAATAGTAGTAGCGGTGGTAACTACTTTTTTGTGCCACATTACCCTTTAAATGAGCGTATTATACGTTTCGGATTGAGTTGGAATTTCTTTAATTAACAAGAAAGAAAACTGAAAAAGCATGTCGGAAAAAGAAGATATACTATCGAAGATGGAGCAAAACGTTAAGACAAATTCGCTTAACGCATGGGTTCTCGCAGCTCGACCAAAGACACTTACTGGCGCAAGCGTACCTGTAATGATAGGTATTGCCTTTGCTTTTAAGGATTTAAGTTGGGAGAATTTTCAGATAATCCCTGCCCTATTGTGTGTTCTTTTTGCCTTTATCATGCAGATAGATGCCAACTTTGTAAACGATTATTTTGATTGCTTGAAGGGCAACGATGATAGTGAAACACGTTTAGGGCCTCGCCGTGCATGCAGTGAAGGGTGGATTACTTTACCTGCAATGCGCAAAGGATTAATCGCAACTACCCTACTTGCATGTATAAATGGACTACCTCTTATATATTATGGTGGCTGGGAAATGATTTTAATAGGATTACTTTGCGTTGCTTTTTGCTTCCTTTACACCACAAAACTTTCTTATTTGGGCTTAGGCGACTTACTCGTACTTGTCTTTTTTGGCATTGTTCCCGTATGTCTTACCTATTATGTCATTCTGCCAAAGGGTTTGCAAACCATTACATGGCAGGTATTTGTTGCATCGCTTGCATCTGGTTTGGTAATTGATACCCTATTGGTTGTAAACAATTACCGCGACCGTGAGAACGACAAACAAGCCAATAAAAACACGCTTATCGTGAGAATTGGTGAAAAACGTGCCGAACAACTTTATCATTGGTTAGGCTTTTTAGGTTTATTGCTCATGGATTCGGTTTTTATTTTTTCCTATTCAAGCATGAAAACATTAAGCCTCACTTTACTCTTCTTTTATCTCTTCCTCCACCAAAAGGCATTCACGGAAATGAAAAGGATAAAGCACGGAAAAGAATTGAATAAAGTTTTAGGACTAACAGCACGCAATATGTTTGTTTTCGGACTATTAGCAACAATTGGAATACTCCTCATTAAGTTATAAAATATGGATAACAGAGTAGATTTGGATTTAATGGAATTTGTAGAACAACAAATTCTACCACGATATAATGCTTTTGGACGTTCGCATGGCTTAGGTCATGTGCAGCGTGTCATAAAGAATGCTTTGGAACTTATACCCGCTACGGGAGCCGATAGTAACATGGTTTATGTGGCAGCAGCCTACCATGACCTCGGAATGGAGGGACCTCGTGCCATTCACCACATAACAAGTGGGAAAATTCTTACCGCTGATGCACGACTAAAGAAATGGTTTTCGCCCGACCAAATCACCATTATGAAGGAAGCAGTGGAAGATCATAGAGCCAGCAGTTCGCGTGCCCCACGCAGTATTTATGGGAAAATAGTAGCCGAAGCCGACCGAGAATTAGACCCTGAAGTAGTCTTTGCGCGTACCGTCATGTTTGGTTTGGAAAACTATCCAGAGAAAAACGAGGAAGAACAATGGCAACGTTTCTATGAACATATCAAAGAAAAATATGGCAGAAGCGGGTATATTCGACTTTGGATTCCTAACTCTCCTAACGCAAAGAAGTTAGAATATATTCGTGAAATATTGACCCAACCAACAAAATTAAAAATAATATTCGACAAATTGTACAAAGACCTTTTTGAAACAGCAACAAAAAACAAGTAATTTTAGACGCAACAAAAAAATAAAATATAAAGATTGATAATCATGACAAACGAAGAATTAATGCGTAGAGCCATAGAACTCTCGGAAAACAGCGTAAGAAATGGTGGTGGACCTTTTGGTGCTGTCATTGCCAAAGATGGAGAAATCATTGCCGAAGGAGCAACAGGGTAACCATAGACAACGACCCTACCGCCCATGCAGAAGTATGTACCATTCGCAAAGCATGCGAAAAATTAGGTACTTTCGACCTTAAAGGGTGCGTAATCTATACTTCATGCGAACCATGCCCAATGTGTTTTGGTGCAATTTATTGGGCGCATTTAGAAAAAATTTACTACGCTAACGACCGCAAAGACGCAGGAAAAATTGGTTTCGATGATGATTTTATTTATGAAGAAATCGCTATTGAACCACAATATCGCAAAAAGCCATCAGAAATTATCCTCCAAAACGAAGCGATTAACGCTTTTAAGATGTGGACGCTCAAGGACGACAAAAGCGAATATTAATTGCAAAAAGAACAATGTTATTGGTCGTTAGTGCGACTTAGACTAAAATTTAGTGGAAGTATTTTCTTATAAGTTGGTTAAACGAAAAGAATTTACTTCCACTTTTGTATTTAATAATGGGCAACAATGTTCAAGTTTAAATTAATCAGAAAGAAATAAAACATAAAGAATAAAATCAATATAATCGGGTAAAAGTATCGTAAAAAGACCTCGATAGGAAATCCTAATCGAGGTCTTCGTAGATTATAGTATTGAAGTTATTATTATCTTGCTCTCAATCCACTTACAGCTTTTGCTTTGTGTGAAGCTGATTCGTTTACAGCAGCTTGACCAAAAACTTTACCAGCGTTTATATTTTCTAATTTGCGAGCCTTAATCATCTTGCCCTTTGCACCACTTGTAGATTGGCGAGATAAGTCAATATAGAAAACATCGGTGGTATTGGTGCTAATGCCATAGCCAAAGAAAGTGTCATAGCCCTTTTCTTTTTCATAACCTAAGTGGAAACCTTTATCAGGTGAAGAAGCATTCATTCTAAAAATAGTACCAGATTTATACTTAATATAGATGTCTCCATTTTTATCAACATACCATGTAAAATCTAATGTCTGAGTACTTCCGTCGGCAGCGGTATCAACTTCTTGTCCATTGCCCCCTAATGAATTCTTAGACGATGCATATTGCCAGAATTTCATATTAGCATGAAAGGTTTGAGCTTCTCTCTGACCAGTTTTTCCATCAAATTCAATCGTCATATCACCAGCCCATTCGCCTGAAAGAACTTGAACTTCCTCCATGATAGGGTCACCTTTTTGGTTGTTATAACCAAAATTAATTTGATTCATAAAAGCATCAAATTCTGCAGCTGTGGCGTTTGGATAATAATGTACAAACCAATTGTAAGCGGTGTCGTAATCTGTACCACCTGGATAAACATACCAATAATTATTGACAGCCTCAGTTACGAGATCATTGTAATAGTAATAATTTGATATATCCTCGCGTTCACTGCAACTTTGGAACGCAAATGGCATTGCCAATAAGGTCAGAGCCATAAAATACTTAGCAATCTGTTTCATATCTTTTATCTTTAATATTTTTTTATTTGTTGCAAAATTAGAAAATAGAAAGCACTTCTAAAATGTATTTTCTATATTTGGCAATAGGGAAATCCCTATAAAAATAAAGAGTCTAATATTTTAAGTCTTTTAAGAGAATAGAATTTGCATATTAAAAATTAAATGCGTATTTTTGCAATAAATACAAAATAGTCATTTAAAATAAAAAGATTAAAAGATGAAAACAGTTTATGATTTCACTGTCAAGGACAGAAAAGGCGGTGATGTAAATTTAAAAGAGTTCGCTAACGAAGTACTATTAATTGTAAATACTGCCACTAAATGCGGTTTTACACCAACATACGAGCAACTTGAGGCAACTTACAAGAAGTATCATGCAAAAGGTTTTGAAGTGCTTGATTTCCCTTGCAACCAATTTAACAACCAAGCTCCTGGTACAGACGAAAGTATTCACGAGTTCTGCAAACTTACATACGGTACTGATTTCCCACGCTTTAAGAAGATTAAAGTAAACGGCGAAGAGACAGAACCATTATACAAGTTCTTGAAAGAACAAAAAAGCTTTGCAGGTTGGGACGAAAGCCACAAACTAACACCAATTCTTGATAAAATTATTTCAGAGCAAGACCCTAACTACAAGGAAAATGCTGAAATAAAATGGAACTTCACAAAATTCCTTATCAACAAGAAAGGACAAGTAGTTGCACGCTTCGAACCTACTGAAAAGATGGAAAACATCGAAAAGGAAATCGAAAAATTGCTCGCAGAATAAGCAAATAGCAAATAAATAATTAAAGGAAAGTAGAATGGAAAGTCAATATGCCTTACCATTCTACTTTCTTTTTATATTAGACAAGTATAACCCTGCAAAAGTAAGAATACCATTGAGCATCAATAGTTCATACCCAAACTTATAATTCCATAGTTTCATGGACAAAGTATCGATTGCAAAGCATAATAATGGACTCGCAATGGCGATGTAAGGCACAAATTTATCATTCACCGAACGGCGTGTTAAAAGGCTGAAAGCAAACAATCCTAAAAGTGGACCATAGGTATAAGAACAAAGAATATAGACCGCATCTATTAAACTCGTTGAATTGAAAACTTTGAAAACAAGAATAAAAAGGATGAATACAACTGACATTGCGAAATGAATTCGCTTACGCAAAGTTTCATTTTTAGGTTGTTCACAAATATCAACACAAAAGCTTGTAGTCAAAGAAGTTAAAGCTGAGTCGGCTGTTGAAAAGCAAGCAGCCACTACTCCAATCGTAAACAACACTTCTACCCCACTGCCTAACATTCCACCAGCAACAGGTAATAACATCAATTCGTCAGGAGAAGCTGGTAAAGGAACATTCATTTTCGATAAATACATCATCAATAATATACCTAAAGACATGAAAAGAAGATTGACAGGAAGGAAAGCAAAGCCGTATGTACACATATCTTTTTGAGCATCGCGTAATGTTTTACAAGTCAAATTCTTTTGCATCATATCTTGGTCTAACCCTGTCATTACCACAACAATGAAGACCCCACTAAGAAATTGCTTCCAAAAATTTTGCTTAGAAAACCAATCGTCCCAAACAAAGATAGTGGAATGACTATCGGAAATTATCCGATTGAAAGTTTCAGAAATACTGAAATCCAATGCCGTCATCACATTATATATAATAAGGAGAAGGGCAAGGAACATGCAAATGGTTTGAAACGTATCTGTAAAAACCAAAGTCCGTATGCCGCCTTTGTAGGTATAAAGCCAAATAAGCAACACCATAGAAACCACCGTTATAGGGAAAGGAATATTAAAATCAGTAAGAACAAAACGCTGTAATATCATACAAACAACATAAAATTTAACGGCCGAACCCGTCAATTTCGATAAAAGAAAAAACGAAGCTCCTGTTTTATAACTTCTTATCCCCAATCGTTGTTTCAAATAAGTATAAATGGTTATAAGATTTAGCCGATAATAAATGGGCAAAAGTACAAAAGCGACCAAGATATAACCAAAGATAAAACCTATACAAGTCTGCGCATAAGCCATATTTTGGTCTATCACCATTCCAGGAACACTTACAAAAGTTACACCCGAAATGCTGGCACCAATCATTCCAAAGGCAACAAGATACCAAGGCGACTGCTTATTAGCACGAAAAAACGACTCATTGTTACTCGACGAAGCTGTCATTTTACTGATGAATAACAACAAGCTGAAATAAATCAATATAGTTCCTAAAATAATCATATTGCCGCAAAAAGTTGAAAATAACGTAATTCTTTGGGTTGTGTTTGATTTCTTTTATGTATCTTTGCTATCACTTTATGATAAAATAATACGTTCCAATATTGAACGGATACTCACAATAAAAGAGAACAAAGAACAACCTATGCTATGACACACACTTGAAAGCCCGATAAAAGTTAATACTTTTGCGGGCTATTTTTATACCTTTTAGTTGTAAAATTATAGTTTGACACCCGATTGCAAGGCTGCTCCAATAGCAGTACAAAATTCAGAATATTTTGGTATAATGAATCGAACATCGTAAAGACGCTCCATCATTGGAAATAAGACCTTACATTGAGGAAGCAAGGTAAGGTTACCTATCATGACAAAATCCTTAATACCACTATTCAAGGAACTCAAAATCGTAGCCGAACCAATTGATTGCAATACTAAGCAAATCAGACCTAATGCAATGTCTTCCCTACTTGCAGTTCCTTGAGCATTAGCAAAGAGAGAGGCTGTTGCATTCATTGGTAAACCAGGAAGTGGCTTTGAAGAAATATCACCAATCTGAAGATTAATGCTACCAATATCGCCTTTCATGGCTAAATCGGATATTTGCTGAATATCATCAGTATTTAATAACAAACGAGAAAGACCATTTAAAGTTCCGCCACCAATACCAATACCACCGATATGATGAATATCGTCGCCATCACACAACACTAACGAAGTACCAGTTCCCATTGAAACAACAATCATTCGGTCGCGTTGAGCTTCATAACGAGCCCCTAAACCATCAGCTAAAAACTCATCAGCTTTCTCAGTTGACAAACCATAAACAGGCTTATCAATATAGGCTGCGCCAACTCCTGTAATCATAACTTTTTCAATATCATCTAATTCTATCTTGTTATCATACAGATATTTACCAAAAGCACCATAAAGAGATGTTACTGGGTCGGTAGCTTTAATACGTAATGGTCTAACCACCTTTCCATCTCTTATTCCAACTATTTTAGTAGTAGAAATACCAACGTCAATTCCAATTGCAATTTTCATAATACCTTATCATATAAAAGTATGGGCAAAGGTACAAAAAAAGTAGATACATATTAAGTCAAACACAAAGATTTTGTAAAAAAAGCCAAAAACATTTCTGTATTTATCTGAAAATGAGTATCTTTGCACTCCGTTATGATGAGAGTAGGAATTCAAAGTATAATTATTAGATAAAAACAAAATGACAAAAGCAGATATCATCAATGAGATTGCATCTTCGACTGGCATTTCAAAAAAAGACGTGTCGGCAGTAGTAGAATCATTCATGGAAGCTATTAAAGACAGTCTGTTAAAAAGCAAGGAGAATGTTTATCTCCGTGGATTCGGTAGTTTTATCGTTAAACACCGTGCAGAGAAAACGGCAAGAAATATCTCTAAGAACACAACAATTACCATTCCTGCACATGATTTTCCAAGTTTCAAGCCTGCGAAAACATTCATTGAGGACATGAAAAAGTAAGAATCAAAATAATATAAACAATTTAAACATTTAAAAGCTATGCCAAACGGAAAGAAGAAAAAGGGACACAAAATGGCTACGCATAAGCGTAAGAAGAGATTAAGAAAGAATAGACATAAGAGCAAGTAAGCCCCAAGGGCAGAAAGACAAATATAGTCTATCAACAGACGGGGCATGTCATCGCATTCAACTCCTAACCCTAAGGGGGCGACGACACGTCTCGCTTTTTTTAAATAGGTACGTTAGTACTTATAAACACAATAAGAAATGACAAGCGAAATAATTATTGATGCCCAACCAAAAGAAATTTCGATTGCATTACTCGAAGATAAACGATTGGTGGAATACCAACGTGAACCAAGAGATGCTAATTTTTCGGTTGGAAATATCTACATTGCTAAAGTCAAAAAGCTAATGCCAGGTTTAAATGCCTGTTTCGTAGATGTAGGTTATGAGCGCGACGCATTTCTTCATTATTTAGACTTAGGAAGTCAGTTCAACTCCTTTGCAAAATATCTCAAGCAGGTACAAAGCGATAGGAAACGACTATTCCCACTACAAAAGGCCAGCAAATTACCTATCTTACAGAAAGATAGCAGTATTCAGAACATATTAGAGGTTGGTCAAGAGGTAATGGTGCAAGTAGTAAAAGAGCCTATTTCAACCAAAGGTCCACGCCTTACTGGAGAAATTTCATTTGCAGGCCGCTACTTAGTTCTCATTCCTTTTGGGGATAAAGTAAACGTTTCAACAAAAATTAAAAGTGGAGAAGAGCGCGCCCGCCTAAAGCAACTCATACAAAGCATACGTCCAAAGAATTTTGGAGTAATTGTACGCACAGTAGCAGAGGGTAAAAGGGTTGCAGAACTCGATGCTGAGATGAAAGTACTATTCAATAGATGGAATGAAGCCATAACGAAAGTACAGAAAACTCAAGAAAGACCACAACTCATATTTGAAGAGACAGGGCGTGCAGTAGGCATGCTTAGAGACCTTTTCAATCCTACCTACGAGAATATTTATGTGAACGACGAGGAAATTTGCACTGCCGTTAAAAGCTATGTTTCACTTATCGCCCCTGAAAAGGCAGACATAGTAAAGAAATATAATGGTAAACTGCCAATTTTCGACAACTTTGACGTAACGAAACAAATAAAATCAAGTTTCGGAAAAACAATTAATTATGGTCATGGTTGCTACATTATCGTTGAACATACAGAAGCTATGCACGTTGTTGATGTGAATAGTGGAAACAGAACAAAGGAGAAAGGACAGGAACAAAACGCACTTGACACCAACCTTGGCGCAGCTGATGAAATTGCTCGCCAGCTCCGTTTAAGAGATATGGGTGGTATTATTGTTGTCGATTTCATAGACATGAACTTGGCGGAAGACCGTCAAATGCTCTATGAACGTATGTGCAAAGCGATGCAAAAAGACCGTGCTCGACACAATATTTTGCCTTTAAGCAAGTTTGGATTGATGCAAATAACTCGTCAAAGAGTACGCCCTGTTATGGACGTAGATGTTGCAGAAGAATGCCCAACATGCTTTGGAAGTGGGAAAATACGTTCAAGTTTATTATTTACAGACTTATTGGAACGTAAAATTGACCAACTCACCAACAAAATAGGCATTAATAAGTTCTATTTACATGTACACCCATACGTAGCTGCTTATATTAACGAGGGATTTATATCACTCAAACGCAAGTGGCAAATGAAATATGGATTCGGTGTAAAGGTTGTTCCATCACAAAAATTGGCATTCATGCAATATGAATTTTACGATAACAATCGCCAATTCATTGACATGAAGGATACCAACGATAAACTTTAGACGTTCATCGGGTAAAGAAAAAATAATGAAAGATTAATGTGGCTATTATAAAAGAGGGTGTGTCAAAATCGACATTCCCTCTTTTTTATCTTCCTCCCTATTTGGTAAAAAAACTTGACTTATTGGTCAATAATAATTGTTCTGAACCAATCACGCAAAATACCGCCATATTGGTCTTGACTATCAGCACAAAGCAACAAAACTTGTGAACCATCTGTTAATTTAGGAGCAAGGCAAATTCCTTCATAATTAGCAAAATCTTGATGCAAAAGAGTTAATGATGTACGCCATTCTGTAAGCAAAACTTTATGAAGATAAGGAGTACGTTCTGTCAATGGTGAGGTTTCATTTATTACTTTCGATATGGTAGGGTCTACGCAGTAGAGTTTATTTTTCACGAAAGAGCCTATTTTGGAAGGTGAGACATAAAGTTCCCGCTCTAAAACAATTAGTTTTCCATCGTCTAATGCTACCAAATCAGAAACTCCCATAGCGTAATTCATTGCTTTTTTTGCAACCGTTCCTTTGTCCATTTGATAAGCATATTGGTTCAAAGGTTGTAAACTATCATTGAAAGATTGTAATCTTAAATGATTTTCAACTAACCTTTTGGGTTCAGTTTGTACACCATCGCAAGGCAAAGTAGATTCAGAAGTTGTCCAAAATAAATGAGTTTTTTGATTGTACGCTAGCGATTCAAATCCGTAATGACCTGTTGCTACATTAAATAGCATAGGGATTTTCAATTCATTACCAGTCATATTGCCAGCTAAATCGTATTCCTTTATTGTATTATCATGCTCTCTTGCAATGAACAAAGTATTGCGATTAGGGTGAAAAGCAATCCCTTCTTCGTCTGCATTAGGTGTTTTTGACGAATAAAATCCTTCCGTTTTAATATTCAATATATCACCCGAAATGGAATCAATGTCTATTGTAAAAACGTAAAAACCGCTTTCTTTTGCTTTATCAGATACCACTGCATATCGATTTTGTCCTAACCACGTTAGTCCACTATAATTGCCTTTCGGAACATTGGTCTTATAATAATGTTGCGAATGAATCTTTATCACCTTTGGAAAGCCTTTCCCAAATATCGGAAAAGCTACAAAAGCAAATAATAAAAGGAAAAGTATTTTCATAAAAGTCTTACTAAACAAACGTTTCATATCTGCAAAAATTAAAGTTCCATTCGCACTATAAAAATTAAAATCAAAAACAGGTAATTTCTGTCTATTTCAGAAACTACCTGCTTATTTTTCCTATCAAAAAGTTGATTATTCTGGTAATTGAGCCTTAAGATATAGTTTCTTAACAAACTTCATATCGTGCTCAACCATTATTTTAACCAACTGCTCAAACGAAGTTTTTCTTGGATTCCAACCTAACTTAGTTTTTGCTTTTGTTGGGTCGCCAAGCAATTGTTCCACCTCTGCTGGACGGAAAAATTTAGGGTCTACTTCTACAAGAACAGCACCCGTGTCCTTGTTATAACCTTTTTCGTCAATACCTTCACCCCTCCATTCAAGTTCGATGCCTACCTCTTTAAAAGCAGCTGTACAGAAAGCACGTACGGTGTACATTTCGCCCGTTGCAATAACAAAGTCATCAGGTTCCTCTTGCTGGAGAATTAACCACATACATTCTACATAATCTTTTGCATATCCCCAATCTCTTTGAGCACCAAGATTGCCCAAATAGAGTTTATCTTGCAAGCCTTGAGCAATGCGACAAGCCGCTAATGTAATCTTACGAGTTACGAAATTCTCGCCTCTTCGTTCACTCTCGTGATTAAAGAGAATACCATTGCAGCAATACATTCCGTACGACTCACGATAATTCTTCATTATCCAAAAGCCATAAAGTTTAGCTACTGAATATGGAGAACGTGGATAAAAAGGCGTAGTTTCCTTCTGTGGCACTTCTTCTTGCACTTTACCAAACAATTCAGAAGTAGATGCTTGATAAATTTTACATGACTTTTCTAATCCACAAATTCTTACAGCTTCCAACAATCTAAGTACGCCCACTGCATCAGTATCAGCAGTATATTCAGGGACATCGAAACTTACTTTAACATGGCTTTGTGCTGCAAGATTGTATATTTCAGTAGGTTTTACTTCGCCAATGATTCTAATAAGTGATGAAGAATCGGTCATATCTGCCCAATGAAGATTGACCAATCTTTCCTTTTTCATATCGCGCACCCATTCGTCCAAATACAAATGTTCAATTCGTCCTGTGTTGAAAGATGAACTACGGCGTAGAAGTCCATGAACTTCATAGCCTTTTTCTATAAGGAACTCAGCCAAATAACTACCGTCTTGACCTGTAATTCCTGTTATCAATGCTATTTTTTTACTCATCTATGTTTTACCTTTATCTAAGACACTGTATTATAAAGTTTGTATTTTATTTTAATCGTTCTCTGAGAATTGCTTAATTCGCTGTTCTTCAGCTAATTTACAAACAAGCAACATGCCGTCTTTTTCTGCTACAATATAGCCCTCAAGTCCTTGAACCACTACTTTTTTCTCGTCAGTAGCATGCACAATACAATTTTTACTATCGTACATTTGAATATTCTTCCCAATTACGGCATTGCCATACAAATCGTGTTGAGTTTGTAAATGCAAAGAACCCCATGTGCCTAAGTCGCTCCAACCAAAATCGGCAGGGCAAACAAAGATTTCTTCAGCCTTTTCCATGATAGCATAGTCTACTGAAATACTTTCACATTCAGGGTAAACCTCGTCTATTGTCTTTTGTTCTTCTGCTGTACCAAGTACATCTGCCACTCTATCAAAGATGCGTGCAATACCTGGTTGATAGATTCTAAAAGCATTTACGATAGTAGAAACATTCCAAAGGAAGATACCTGCATTCCAAAAAAAGTTTTTCATGCTGATATATTTCTCGGCAGTTTCCAAATCAGGCTTTTCTCTAAACTGGTCAACCCGATAGATTTCCTTATTTCGAACCGATGGAACTGTCAAATCAGCTTGTATATATCCGTAACCTGTTTCAGGTCTTGTTGGCTTCATACCCAATGTTACAACGGCGTCTGTTTCTGCTGTAAATTTCAAGCAATTATTTATAACGCGTCTAAACTCCTCTTGGTCGGTTACAATGTGGTCGCTTGGTGTAACAACGATGTTAGCTTTTGAGTCAGACTTTTTAATTCTCCAACTCACATAGGCAATACATGGAGCAGTATTTCTTCTACATGGTTCGCTCAAAATATTTTCTTTTGGAATATCAGGCAATTGCTCATGTACCAATTCGCAATAATTTTCGTTGGTTACTACCCACACATTCTTAGCCTCAATGATACCTTTAAAACGGTCGTAAGTAAGTTGCATCAAAGACTTTCCGACTCCAAGAACATCAATAAATTGTTTGGGTTTATCGGCAGTACTCATTGGCCAGAACCTACTTCCAACTCCTCCAGCCATTATCACAAGATGGTTGTTTGTGTGCATCATAACTTTTTTGAATCTTACAATTAATAGATTTAGGTGCAAATATACGAATAAAAAATTAAAAAAACAAGATATGCAATTATCTTTCTTTCTAATCAAATAAGGATAAACTTTGGTCTTTTGGTTTTTCAATAATGGGATTTTCCTCCTCTTCGTCTATAAATTTTAACTTTAACTGCTTTACTTGCTGATTTGCAGGGTTAATATAGTAAACACCTTTCTTTACTTTTCCTATCATAGGCTCGCTTCGACGGCTCATTTTTTGCAAGCATTGCAACACTTCGCTATGTACTTTTTCATAATCTAATGGTAAAAAAAACGAATTGTGCGTATTAAAAACATGACGTGAAATCTTATTGACTGACAATCCATTATCGCCAGCCTCTATTAAAATTAGAAGTATATCTTTCTCGAATCTCATATAAAAAAAGGAGTCCATATTATTCATATAGACTCCTTCTTATTTTTTAAAAATATTTTAAGCCAAGGCTATTTTATTGTCTTCATTTTGAATTTTTCCTTCTTTCAGGAGCCACCCAATACCAAGATAAGCCTCTTCGGAGCTAATTTTTGCTATTTTTGCTATTTCAGACACAGAGAGTTGCTTTCCCCTCAGCGGCAAGTGTATTGTAAACATCACCTGCTTTAAATCCTACATTTTCAGGACTTAAGTCTAAGACAATAGCCTTTTGCGCAGGTTTCTTTGTTGTTGTCCGTTTCGTTGCTTCTTTTGTAGCAACAGTTTTCTTTTCTACCATAACTTCTTTCATCATTATTAATTTCTACTCGAGTAAAAATAACAAACTGCTATTAATATCTGCAAATATACTTCAAATATCTTGATGAAACTAATTTATAAATAAAAAAATGACAACTTCGCAAGCCTCAGGAAAGGGAAATGCCGTTTTTTTGATTTAAATCAATATTTATTAGACCTTTAAATCCAACTTTATTTGCAATTCGTCTAATTGCTTGTCAGCCAAATTAGATGGTGCATCAAGCATTACATCACGTCCACTATTATTCTTAGGAAACGCTATCACGTCACGAATAGAATCCAAACCTGCCATAATGCTTACATAACGATCCAAACCAAAAGCAATACCTGCATGAGGAGGTGCGCCATAATGGAAAGCATTCATCAAGAAACCAAATTGCTCTTCGGCTTGTTGGCGTGTAAAACCAAGAACCTCAAACATTTTTTCTTGCAACTCGGTGTCATGAATACGGATAGAACCGCCACCAACTTCTATGCCATTGCAAACAAAGTCGTATGCCAAAGCACGCACTTGTTCAGGGTGAGTATCTAAGAGGTGCAAATCGTCTGGATTAGGCATTGTAAATGGGTGGTGAGTAGCCATTAATCTTTGTTCTTCATCGCTCCATTCAAACAATGGGAAATCAACTATCCAAAGGCACTTAAATACATTTTTATCTCGCAACCCAAGCGATTGCCCATTTCTAAGCGTAAAGCGCACAACTGAACACGAGTTTTGTTCACATGGTCGCCCGAAAGAATCAACACTAAATCGCCATTTTTAGCACCAGTTGTTTCTTTAACCTTCTGCAATTGCTCTTGTGTAAAGAACTTATCAATAGAGCTTTTTGCTTCTCCGTTTTCACCATACTTGATGTAAACCAAACCTTTTGCACCTACCTGTGGACGTTTTACGAAATCGGTTAATTCATTCAACTGCTTACGGCTATAGTCAGCGCAACCGGGAACAACAATACCGCCAATGTAGTTGGCTTCGTTGAATACAGAGAAGTCGCTTGTACCCTTCAAGTCGTCCATCAATTCGACAAATTCCATGCCAAAACGTATATCAGGCTTATCAGAACCATAGCGCTTCATTGCCTCTTGCCAAGTCATTTGTTCTAACTTTTCAGGCAATTCTACACCTCTTATTTCTTTAAACAAATGGCGTGACATATCTTCAAAGACCTTCAATACATCTTCTTGATTTACAAAAGACATTTCGCAGTCTATTTGTGTAAACTCTGGTTGGCGGTCGGCACGCAAATCTTCATCACGGAAACATTTTGCAATTTGGAAATAACGGTCGAAACCAGCAACCATTAACAACTGCTTCAATGTTTGCGGACTTTGTGGAAGTGCATAGAATTGGCCAGGATTCATGCGTGAAGGCACAACAAAATCGCGTGCGCCCTCTGGCGTAGAACCTATAAGAATAGGTGTTTCAACTTCGATGAAATTCAAATTATCCAAGAAGTTGCGAATCAAAATCGTCATTCTGTGGCGCAACTCTAAATTGCTGCGTACCGCAGGACGACGCAAATCCAAATATCTGTATTTCATTCTAAGGTCGTCGCCACCGTCTGTATTGTCCTCAATAGTGAATGGAGGCGTTACCGAAGAACTTAAAACGTTCAATTCCTTTACAATGATTTCTATTTCGCCTGTTGGAATCTTGCTATTCTTGCTCTGTCGTTCGCTAACGATACCCTTAATTTGAATGCAGTATTCACGTCCGAGCTTGTTAGCCTCTTCGCAAAGACCAGCATCTTCAGCTTCATTGAACACTAATTGTGTTATGCCGTAACGGTCGCGTAAATCAACAAAGGTCATACCTCCCATTTTACGCGTACGTTGTACCCAACCAGCAAGTATAACTTCCTTGCTCGCATCTGTTAAGCGAAGTTCTCCACAAGTTTTATTTCGATACATATTTTTGCTTTTTTATTATTTCTAATTGCAAAGGTACGAACTTTTAATGAAAACAGATAATAGAGTAATGAGAAAATACTGAAAATATGGGTAATAAATAAATATACATGTATCCATGTTCAACGCTATTGAATTTTAAAATAATAGGTTTTGAACATCAAAATAAGCTATTTTAATGTTCAAAACAGCCTGTTTTATATAAACTAATTATCTTCAGCTATTCTCAAAATATTTTTTTGCAATATAATATTACCTTACACTTTGCACTTTCTCAGTATTTTTCACTACTTTTGCAGTATATATAAGTAGGTGGAAGGCATTTCTCCATAAAATAATTTGAATGGATAATAAAAAAGCAACATTAGAACTTGGCACAAAACCAGTAGGAAAACTATTGGTACAATATGCCATGCCTGCTATCATAGCGATGGTAGCATCTTCGCTCTACAATATTATTGACCGAGTTTTCATTGGACAAGTAGTAGGTCCAATGGCTATATCGGGGCTTGCCATTACTTTCCCTTTTATGAATCTTGCCGCAGCTTTTGGTGCTGCTATCGGTGTGGGAGCCTCAACCACTATTAGTGTAAGATTAGGACAAAAGGATTATAAATCGGCAGAAAATATTTTAGGTAACACAATAACCCTCAATATCATCATTGGATTGACCTTTGGCGGTATTTGTTTGTTATTTCTTGACCCTATTCTTAGATTTTTCGGAGCAAGCGAAGCTACAATTCCTTATGCAAGAGATTTTATGCAGGTCATTTTAGCAGGTAATCTATTCTCTCACATGTACTTTAGCATGAATGCTGTACTGCGTGCAGCATCGAAACCAAAGAAGGCAATGTATGCAACTATCTTTACTGTTGCGATGAACATCTTGCTTGATGTCGTTTTCATACTTTGGTGGCATTGGGGTATCAAAGGTGCAGCTTTGGCAACTATTATTTCGCAATTCTTAGCACTATGCTGGCAGATGAAAATCTTTGCTAATAAAAATGAATTATTGCATTTGGAACATGGAATCTATAAACTAAAAAGCAATTTAGTTAAGAATATCATTTCCATTGGCATTTCCCCATTCCTCATGAATACGTGTGCGTGTGTCATTGTTATATTCGTTAATACACAATTGGTTAAATTTGGTGGAGATATGGCAGTGGGAGCATTTGGTATTGCTAATAGTATTGCTATGATTTTCGTCATGATTGTCTTCGGATTAAATCAAGGAATGCAACCTATTGCGGGCTATAATTATGGTTCACAACAATACGAAAGAATGATGCGCATAGTGAAATTATCTATTATTAGTGCCACTTGCATCATGATAATTGGTTGGGCTTTAGCAATGTTTGCGCCTTATTATTGCGCGCGTATGTTTACCAAAGACCCTACGCTTATCAATGATTCTATCAAAGCCATACGCATTATGATGCTAATGTTCCCATTTATAGGAAGTCAAATTGTAATAACCAATTTCTTCCAATGTATTGGAAAAGTAAAAATTAGCATTTTCTTATCGCTTTCAAGACAGCTCTTTTTTCTTCTTCCCCTACTACTCATACTCCCAAACTTCTATGGAATAAATGGTGTTTGGGCAGCTATGCCAGCAAGCGACATTAGTTCTGTCGTGGTAGCAAACATTATACTATTTACGTTTATGAAGAAGTTTAACAAAGAAAAGACCCCAAAAGGGAAAACAAAATAAAGTCAGTTATTATGGAAAAGAAACTTATAATAAATATAGGACGGCAACTTGGCAGTGGCGGACGATGCATAGGCAAAGCCTTAGCGGAAGAGTTTAATTGCCAATTCTACGACAAAGAAATTCTGAATTTGGCTGCTAAAGAGAGTGGATTCTCTGAAAAATTCTTTGAAGAGAACGACGAACAGAAAGGTTTTCTAAAGACTCATTTCCATGTTCATCTACCTATTTTGGGCAATCACGACTTCTATAAGAACGATTTTTCGCAAGAAGGACTTTATCAATTCCAAAGTGATGTAATCAGAAAGCTTTCTGAAGAACATTCAAGGTGCGTATTTGTGGGTAGAACGGCTGACTATATATTGCGTAATAACCCCGATGCTATCAATATTTTCATTACAGCAAAAATTGATTTCAGAGCAAAAAATGTGAGCGAACGCCGAGGTTGCTCTATTGAAGAAGCGATAAAATTCATTGAAAACAAAGAGCATGAACGCGCAAAATACTATAATTATTTTACGGGAAAGATGTGGGGACACGCTGAAAGTTACGACCTTTGCGTTGATGCAAGTATCTTAGGATTTGACGAGACAAAAGATTTCATCGCTTGTTTCATTCGGAAAAAATTGAAAGAATAGAATGAAAAAGATTGGTATCATTAGCGACACACACGCTTATTGGGACGAGAAATATGGGAAATATCTTGGCGAATGCGATGAAATATGGCATGCTGGCGACATCGGTTCCATAGAGGTAGCCGATAAATTTGAAGCCTTAAAACCTTTATTTCGTGCTGTTCATGGCAATTGCGACGGCTATGATATAAGGCAACGCTACCCCGAAATATTGCGATTTAAGTGTGAAGAAGTCGATGTTTTGCTAAAACATATTGGTGGATACCCTGGGAATTATGACTTTTCTATTAGAAATAAATTATGCTATTCGCCACCAAATCTATTCGTAGACGGACACTCTCATATTCTAAAAGTTATGCCCGATAAATCATTAGGCTACTTCATATCAATCCGGGGGCAGCAGGCTTGCAAGGATTTCATAAGGAAAGAACCATTGTAAGAATTACTATCGAAGGCAATAAAATAAGCGATTGTGAAGTTATTACATTAGCTGGACGAAAATAAGAGTCTATAAAATGTGAACTATCACACATCAATAAAAAACAAAAGAAATTATTCAAATCAAAATATCAATAACAAATGAAAACTTATTTGGTAACTGGTGCAGCTGGATTTATCGGCGCTAACTACATTAAGTATCTACTTCACAAAAAATATGTGAACGAAGATATTAAGATTATCGTACTTGATGCACTAACGTATGCTGGAAATCTTGGAACTATCAAAGAAGATATTGACGAAAAACGTTGCGTTTTCGTGAAAGGAGATATTCGAGATAAGGAACTAATTGATAAACTTTTTGCTGAAAACGACATCGATTATCTTGTGAATTTTGCAGCAGAAAGCCATGTAGACCGCTCTATCGAAGACCCACAATTGTTCTTAAATGTGAACATTCTCGGTACGCAAAACCTCATGGACGCTGCTCGCCGTGCATGGGTTACTGGCAAGGACGAAAAGGGATACCCTACATGGAAAGAAGGCAAACGTTATCATCAAGTATCAACAGACGAGGTTTATGGCTCGCTCGGAGCAGAAGGTTATTTCACAGAAGATACACCTTTATGCCCTCATAGCCCATATTCAGCAAGTAAAACCAGTGCTGATATGTTCGTAATGGCTTATCATGACACCTACCACATGCCAATAAGTATCACACGATGCTCCAATAATTATGGTCCATACCACTTCCCAGAAAAGTTGATTCCATTAATCATCAACAATATTCTTGCTGGAAAACCACTCCCTGTCTATGGTGAAGGTCTAAACGTTCGCGACTGGTTGTATGTGGAAGACCATTGCAAAGCCATTGATATGGTGGTTCGTGAAGGTCGTGTGGGACAGGCTTACAACGTGGGAGGACACAACGAAATGAAGAATATCGACATTGTTAAGCTCACTATCAAAACCATTCACGATATGATGGCTGAAGATAAAGAGCTTCGCAAGGTTCTGAAAAAGAAGGTTAAAGACGAGAATGGCGACATCGACATCTCGTGGATCAACAACGATTTGATTACCCATGTAGCTGACCGACTCGGCCATGACGCACGTTACGCAATCGACCCTACAAAGATTAAGAACGAATTGGGTTGGTTCCCTGAAACAATGTTTGCTGAAGGCATCGTGAAAACCATAAAATGGAACCTTGAAAATCAAGCTTGGATAGAAGAAGTTACAAGCGGAGATTACCAAAAATATTACGAAGAAATGTATGGAAATCGATAGGTTTTAATCATTTAAACTTATCAAGATACCAACTAAAACAAGCTAAATTCGTACGTTCCCCTGATAAAAAGGACGTACGAGTGTAGTTCATTATCTTACAAATATGACTAAAATAGGGAATTTAATTGAGCTACCCAAGCGATTAGACTATCGTGGAAACCTTACTTTTGTAGAAGGAGAAAAGAATATTCCTTTTCATATATCGCGTACGTATTGGGTTTATGATGTTCCTGGCGGACAAAATCGTGGTGGGCATTCGCATAAACACTGCCGAGAATTTATCATAGCTGCTAATGGTTCGTTCACCGTAACCCTCGACAATGGAAAAGAAAAGGAATCGTTTTTGCTCAATCACCCCTATCAAGGCTTGCTTGTAAATACGGATATATGGCGCACACTCGAAGATTTTTCGTCTGGAGCAGTCTGTTTGGTACTTGCCGAAGACCCTTTTGAAGAGGAAGACTACATCAGAGATTACGATGAATATCTACAATTCATTGATAAAAAGAACGGATAAAGATAGTTTTCTACGTTCAATCATGGTATAAGAAGTATGAAAAATAAATTTATTTCAAAGATTGATACATGGCTTTTAGCTGTATTAATCATTTGCTTTACCTCTGCCTTCATTGCAATAGCAATTAATTTTGATTGGCTTTCATTTACTATCTGTACGCTAACAACGCTCCCTGCCCTACTTTTTTTATATCCTTGCCAATACAAAGTAAAAGGAACAACGCTGGATATACAATGTGGCGTAATTCATTGGAAAAGGGATATTATGAAAATAAAAACTATCCGCCCTACAAGAAATCCGCTCAGTTCACCTGCAATGTCGTTAGACAGATTAGAATTACAATTCAAAAATGGCGAAAAAATTATGATTTCGCCCAAAGACAAAGTAGGTTTCAAAGAACGAATGAAAAGCATTAATTCTGAAATCAATTTTGTTCCTTAAAACAAAACAGTCTGTTTTAAGGTGCAAAACAATAGGTTTTGAAGTCCAAAACAGGCTGTTTTGAAATTCAAAAGAATATAGCCCATAAATACAACCCTATATTTTAATTGTAAAAACAATGTTTGAAATAAAGCAATATAGTCTTGATGATGCTGAAAAATGGAATGAATTTATAGCCATTTCTAAGCAAGGAACGTTTCTTTTCCACCGCAATTACATGGATTATCATGCCGATAGATTCCATGATTGCTCCTTTATAATAATGGAAAAGGGGCATATTTATGCTTTGTTTCCAGCCAATCGGAAAGACAATACACTTTATTCGCATCAAGGATTAACCTACGGTGGACTTATAACCAGTGAGAAAGCAACAGCCGAAAAGGTATGTGCTATCTTTCAACAGATCAATATTTTACTTAAAAATATGGGCATTGAACGTGTCATTTACAAAGCTATTCCATGGATTTACCACCGCTTTCCAGCCGAAGAAGACCTATATGCGCTTACAAATATATGCCACGCTCAACTCATCGGACGTGATATTTCGTCTACAATAATTCTCAATCGTCCCACTATTCCTTTTAATAAAGACCGCAGACACGGCGTTAGCAAGGCAAGAAGAAATAATATTATCGCAAAAGAAAGTGATAATTTAACTGAATTTTGGCAAATTCTTACAGACAATTTAGTCAACAAATATAATGTAAAACCCGTACATTCGCTTGCAGAAATAGAACTTTTAAAAGCAAAATTCCCTGAAAGAATACGCTTATTTATGGCATATAAGGAAGAAGAACCAGTTGGTGGAACAATATTATACATTACTCCACAAGTCATTCATTCGCAATATATATCTGCTTCTCCAATAGGAAAGCAATGTGGGGCTATTGATTGCATATACAATCATATTTTGAATGAAGTTTATACTGATAAACCTTACTACTTTGACTTTGGTAAAAGTACAGAAAATATGGGCAAATTCTTGAATACCTCGTTAATCTTTCAGAAAGAAGGATTTGGCGGTCGTGGTGTTTGTTACGATACTTACGAATGGAAATTATAAAACTATGATAGATTATTTGTCATTAAAACGCATCACAGCGATGCACGAAACCGAAATAAACAACGCTATTTCAGATGTTGTAGCCTCGGGTTGGTACCTCAATGGAAAAGCTATCGAAAATTTTGAAAAGGCTTATAGCAAATTTATTGGCACAAAACATTGCGTAACTTGTGGCAACGGATTGGACGCTTTAAACCTTATTCTTCGTGCATACAAAGAGTTAGGGGTTTTGAACAATGGCGACGAAGTCATCGTACCAGCCAATACTTACATAGCAAGCATACTTTCCATTACTGAAAACAACCTTAAACCTGTCCTTGTTGAACCCAATTTTGAAACTTTAGAGATTGATGAAACACGCATAGAACAAGCCATTACGCCTCGTACTCGTGCCTTAATGTTGGTGCATTTGTATGGGAAATGTGCTTTCAGTAAGACTATATCAAAATTATGTAAGCAGCATAATATCAAATTAATAGAAGACAATGCTCAAGCACATGGTTGCTATTTTGAGAATAAACGCACAGGAAGTCTTGGCGATGCTGCTGCTCATAGTTTCTATCCTGGGAAGAATTTGGGCGCATTGGGCGATGCTGGTGCAGTAACCACCAATGATTCAGACTTAGCAACCATTATTCGCACACTCGGAATTATGGTTCAAGCCAAAAATATGTGTTCGATTATCAAGGAAAAAATAGTAGAATGGACGAAATACAAGCTGCTGTTCTTTCTGTAAAACTTAAATATTTAGATGCCGATAATGCCAAAAGAAAAGAAATAGCCCACTATTTTGAAACGCATATCAATAACGAAAAAATTATCATACCAAAGAATTTAGGACGTGATAACGTTTATCATATCTTCCCAATTCTATGCAATGAGCGTGAAAAACTACAAGCGTATTTAAAGGAAAATGATGTGCAAACCATGATACACTACCCATTCCACCCCACAAACAAAAAGCATACAAGGAATGGAACACCCTTTCATACCCTATAACAGAACAAATCCATCGAGAAGAGCTTTCCATTCCTTGCAATCAAACAATATCTTTGAGTGATGCAAAGCTAATTACATCACTCTTAAATCAGTTTATTTAACCGATAATAATTATGGTTACACCACGAGCAGCTTGCGCTCCCATAACCAAAGCCTGTTCTATATCGGCAGTTTTACTTGGTCCTGAGATGAACGCACCAAACCCATAATCGGGCATTTCGATACGTTTGTAAGCCTCGTGCATATTGTTCACTATATTTTTGCGGTCAAGCAGGATTACCAATTCTTCTGAAATAAAGCATACTATGCGCTCTTTCATAACTTGAGGCACCCATATACAACCATTTTCAGCCACTCCTAATTCGCCTTGAACAATACCAACATCAGTACCATTTAGTTCGGCTGCCGATGCTATAGTATCTGGATTTTTGTCAGCTTTAATGCCTTTCACACTCGATGCAAACACCTTTGCTTCGGGATAAGCCGCCCTAATTATCTTGTTCAAATCTTCATTTGGCTTAGCTTCAATGACCTTTCCACCCACAGTTTTAGATATTTCAATAAATTGTTTTACGACATCATTGTAAACAATACCCTTAACTGGTGTTGCTGGCATATCAAATTGCTGAGTAGTAGCCTTGTGCAATTTGTCGAATAATTGTTCTTTCTTCATTATAGTTCTTTCTTTTTATGATGCAACTAACCATATTGCATCGCTACAACTATTTCTTCTTTTTCTCCTCTTCCAACTCTTTCATCGCTTGTCGATAAAGTTCGTGGAACGGTTTTTTAGGGAAATGTGGCATAGCATGCCCCGCACTCCATGGATTTAGCTTATTGTTCATTAGCATATTTGGAATGTAATTAGCCAAAGATGCTTGCTTTGTCATGGCATCATAGAGGGTATAATTGCCAAATACTTTGCTTAAAGTCTCTGCAATGTACTTCTTTTCCTTGTTTTCCGTACCGAAACTTTCAAGTTCTTGTCGCCAATTGTATATCTGACTCCCTGGATTTACCTTAGTAGGACACACATGGTCGCAACTTAAACAAAGTGAACAAGCCGAAACATTACCACTGTGTTTCTTTGGATTGCGTAACATTCCGAGATTCACACCAATAGGTCCTGGAATGAAATAGCTATACGAATAACCCATTGAACGGCGATAAACAGGGCAAGTATTCATACATGCGCCACAACGAATACATTTCGCAGTTTTCCAATGGGTTGGATTTGCTATAATATCGCTACGTCCGTTGTCTACCAAAATGACGTGCATCTTTCCGTCAGGACGTGCTTTTCCTATGTGCGAAGTATAAGTTATTGTAGGCTGCCCTGTTCCGCAACGACACAAAAGGCGTTGGAACACAGCGAGAGAGTCGTAATCTGGAATAACTTTATCGATGCCCATAGCCACAATATGCAACTTTGGAGCCGCCGTACTCATATCAGCATTACCTTCATTTGTACACACTACGCAGTCGCCAGCAGATGCTACGCCGAAGTTACAACCCGTCATACCAGCATCAGCCTCTAAAAATTCTTCACGCAAACTATAACGTGCGCATTGGGTGAGATAGGTTGGGTCGTGATTGCCTATTTCTTTTGAAATACCTTCTTCCTCAAAAAGTTCTCCAACTTCGTCCCTTGTCAAGTGGACAGCAGGCACTACAATATGAGAAGGCTTTAAGTTCATTAACTGCAAAATGCGTTCTCCTAAGTCGGTTTCCACCACATCGATACCTCTTTTAATAAGGTAATCGTTCATTTCACACTCTTCTGTGAGCATTGATTTCGACTTTACAAGTTTCTGAACTTTATGAGTTTCTAATATGCCGTAGGCTATTTCGTTAAATTCTTGTGCATCTTTCGCCCAATGAACGATTGCTCCTTTCTTTTCCAAATTGGTTGCAAATTCGTCCAAATACTCAGCTAAGTGAGTCAAAGTATGTTCTTTTATCTGACTTGCGTGTTCTCTTAAATCTTCCCATTCGGGTAATAATCTTGCTTGTATATCACGTTTCTGACGAATGCCCCAGAAAGTTTGGTCGTGGCGAGTTATCCTTTCAGGATTTTCCAAAAATGCAGCAGCTTTCTTTGAATGACTTGTTGCCATATTCTTTCTCCTCCTTTTCTTTTATAAACCAGCAGCTAAAATTTCAGCTACGTGCATAAATTTCACATTATACTTTTTCTTTCCAGCCACTCCTTGCATGTGCATCAAGCAAGAAGAATCGGCCCCTGTTATGATTTCAGCACCTGTTGCAATATGACGCTGTACTTTATCATCGCCCATTCGGCTACTAACGGCAGGTTCTTCAATCCCAAACATACCGCCAAAGCCGCAACATTCATCGGCACGGTCAGGTTCTTTCACAGTGATACCTTTCTTCAACTTGAGCAATTCTACGATTTTATTGAATGGTTCAACGTTTTCTTCCGTCGGAGCACTCAATCTTAACTCTCGGACACCATGACATGAATTGTGTACAGACACCACATGGTTAAATTCACCAGGCAATTCTTTCACTTTTAACACATCATATAAGAATTGTACCAGCTCCATTGTTTTCTCAGGAGTTGCACACTTGTGTTGATGAATTTGTGGGTGATTGACTTGTACAAAGGCAGCACACGATACACTTGGTGTTACTACATAATCGTAATCCTTGAAAATATCTTCAAATTTCTCTACTAATTCGCCTGACATACGTTCAAAACCTCCATTAGCCATTGGCTGTCCGCAACATGTTTGTCGCTGTGGATACTCAACATTGAGTTTCAATTTGCGGAGAAGTCTGTAAGTTGCTACTCCTACTTCAGGATAAAGCGTATCCACGTAGCAGGGAATAAATAATCCTACTCTCATATAAAATAGTTATAATCTTGTTCGTTTCTTTCTACAAAAGTAGATAATAAAAGGCAAAATAAAGAAAAAAAAGAGAGATGAAATATTGAATTTTGCATTTTTTTGCTAATCCTTTTAATTTAGATAATAAGTAAAACAAAACACGATTGTTCTAAATTCGTGTTATCAATCATCAAGTTTAGCGACTTTTACACACGCCCTTATAACAACTTGTATACCAATAACTTACAAAAGCAACTTTCTTTTATTCAATAAAAACGGCTCTTTTGCAGATTAAAATAGGCTCTTTTGAATGCCAAAACCGCCTATTTTGAAATTCAAAATAGGCGGTATTATTTTTCAATAAACTATAATTGTTCTATTTTTCCACTTAAAATAAATATACAAAAAGAGGTACTATAAGGCTACAAAATATCATTTTTATTCCTAAATTTAAAGTTTGATATATATTATCTAATCATCTTGCAATTCCTATTATTATTGTACTTTGCCTTTATTTTAAGCTATATTTTTGTACCTTTGTATTGATTTTCAAACACAGACTTACAAGAATATGAATAATAACACTCCCTTAAAAGCCCATTTAAGCATGTTGGGCGCAGAAGTAATATGGGGATTAATGTCGCCTATCGGGAAAGATGCTATGACACACGGTATCAGTGGAGTATCCATGGTATTCTTCCGAGTTTCGGGTGCAACCATTTTGTTTTGGCTCGCTGCCCTTTTTGCTAAAAAAGAACACGTTCCTTTTAAAGATGTATTCCTATTTGCAGCCGCAGCCCTCTTTGGTGTTACTTGCAATCAATGCTTATTTACTATCGGGTTGAGCTATACTTCGCCTGTCAATGCAAGCGTTATTACAACAAGTATGCCTATTTTTGCCATGATTCTTGCCTTTTTCATACTGAAAGAACCTATTACTTTTAAGAAAGCATCAGGCGTTTTTATAGGTTGTACAGGGGCTATCATCTTAATTCTTACAAGTTTATCGGCAACAACAAGTAAGGTTGGCGATGTTCGGGGCGACCTTATGGTGTTGGGAGCGCAATTGAGTTTTGCTCTCTACCTTTCGCTTTTCAGCAAATTAATCAAGCGTTATTCGGTCTTTACCATTAACAAATTTATGTTTATTTGGGCTACCATATACGTTTTTCCATTGGCTATTGGCGACTTAACAAGCATAGATTATGCAGCAATCAGTCAGAAAACATGGTTGGAAGCAGGCTTTGTTGTCTTCTTCGGCACGTTTATTAGCTACCTCTTAATGATGAATGGGCAACGCACTTTGCGCCCTACCATTGTCGGGGTTTACAACTATGTGCAACCCATTGTGGCTGTTACGGTTTCCGTACTCACGGGAATTGGTGCTTTCACTGTCTATCAAGGCATTGCCATTATTCTTGTCTTCAGCGGAGTATGGTTGGTTATTAAATCGAAATCACGCAAAGATATTGAGGTGGGTTCTCATGTTTGCGAAAAAGAAAAAATATAAGTAACTTTGCAAAAAATAGGAATAAGATGAAAGTTTGCATAGCCGAAAAGCCCAGTGTGGCACGCGATATAGCTCGAATAATTGGGGCAACCAGCTCCAAAAATGGATATTTGGAAGGAAATGGGTATCAAGTAACATGGACTTTCGGACATTTATGCGAACTAAAAGAGCCTAACGACTACGCCATTAATTGGAAGTATTGGAGTTTGGCAGCCCTGCCTATGGTGCCTCCACGCTTTGGTATAAAACTCATTGAGGACGAGGGAATTAAGAAGCAATTTGCCATTATCGAAAAATTGTATCAAGGCGCAGAAGAAATTATAAATTGTGGCGATGCTGGACAAGAGGGCGAGTTGATTCAACGTTGGGTAATGCAGAAAGCAAAGGTAAAATGCCCTGTGAAGCGACTGTGGATTTCGTCGATGACAGACGAAGCCATTAAGCAAGGTTTTGAAAACTTGAAAGACCAAAAAGACTATGAACCGCTCTATTTAGCAGGACTTTCCCGTGCCATAGGCGACTGGCTTTTGGGCATGAACGCCACAAGATTGTACACCTTAAAGTATGGCAACAACAGGTATGGGCGTAACGCTCAAGTGTTGTCCATAGGTCGTGTGCAAACGCCAACATTGGCTTTGATTGTTGAACGACAAAGAGAAATTGATAATTTTAAACCTGAACCTTATTGGGTTTTGGCTACCATTTACCGCAATACACAATTTACGGCTACCAAAGGAAAGTTCACTTCAAAGGAAGAAGGGCAACAAGCCTTTACAACCATAGAGGGTAAACCATTTGAAATAACGAGTGTTGCAAAGAAAAAGGGAACAGAACAACCCAAACAATTGTACGATTTAACTTCGCTGCAAGTAGATTGTAACAAGAAATTTGGCTACTCTGCCGAAATGACTTTGAACACTATTCAGAGTCTTTACGAGCGTAAATATACCACTTACCCTCGTGTTGATACGCAATATCTTACAGACGACGTTTACAGTCAGTGTCCGCAAATCATGAACGCCTTGTTTCAAACCGCTTTTGCAGGTAAAAAGCCATACGCCGATGTGGTAAAAAAATTGGGCGGAAAGCCACTTTTGAAAAGTAAAAGAGTGTTCGACGCATCGAAAGTTACCGACCACCATGCCATAATTCCTACCCATGTTGTGCCACAAGGACTCTCTGATGCTGAACGAAACGTTTATGATTTGATTGCAAAACGTTTCATTTCAGTGTTTTATCCTGATTGTACTTTCTCTACAACCACTGTGTTGGGGAAGGTGGACAAGATAGAATTTAAAACTTCGGGAAAGGAAATTATCGAAGCTGGCTGGCGTGAGGTGTACGAAAATCATGAGGAAAAAGACACAGAAGCCGAAGCCAACGATAAAAATGAGGCAAGCGAAAAAACACTACCAACATTCGTAAAAGGAGAAAGTGGGGCGCATGAACCTACATTAACCGAAAAACAAACCACGCCACCAAAGTATTATACCGAAGCTACCCTACTCCGTGCTATGGAAACAGCGGGTAAATTAGTTGATAATGAAGAACTTCGTGCAGCTTTAAAGGAGAACGGAATAGGGCGACCATCGTCGCGTGCAGGCATCATTGAAACGTTATTCAAACGCCATTACATACGCCGACAAAGAAAAAACCTTGTGGCTACAGAAACAGGAATGGCACTCATTGACACCATTCACGAGAAATTGCTCACATCGGCAGAGCTTACAGGCATTTGGGAGAAGAAGTTGCGCGATATAGAACATAGAAAATACGACGCAGGGCAGTTTATCAATGAGCTAAAAGAGCAGATAACAAAAATTGTAAACGATGTGTTGGCAGACAATTCCAATCGGAAAATTGGGGAAACAACACCGCAAACATAAACCAAAGCGGAGGCAATAATTTGTTTGCCCGTACGTTAATAAAATATGAATCAACGCCATTTCACATATTATAATAAAATAAAGCAAGTGGGAAATCAACTTAAAAAGCATGATTTCTGGTTTGTTTTAACCCTTGTTCTGCTCGTTAGTAGCTGCGGAATCGACCGAAATATTAAGAAAGGAGAGAAGTTTCTCGAAATTGGAGAATACTTTGATGCTGCCGCACAGTTTAAGACAGCCTACCAAAAAACACCTGCAAAGGAGCGAGAACAGCGTGGAAAATTGGCTAAAAAAATGGCATTTTGTTACGACAGAATCAATCAATCGCAACGTGCTATAGCTGCTTACAGAAACGTAATACGCTATAAACAAGACGACAAAGAAACACACTTAAAGTTGGCTGAAAACCTTATGAAGGTGGGAGCCTACCCTGATGCGGTTAAAGAATATACCATTGCGTTAGACTCTATGCCCGATAACGATATGGCAAAAGAGGGACTTTCGGCTGCCAATATAGCCCCTACTATCAAAGAACAGGGGTCGTATTATGAGGTAAGACGAATGGATAAATTCAATTCAAGACGGCAAGATTATTCGCCAATGTTCTATGGCGACCAATATAATGAACTTTATTTCACTTCGACACGCAACGATGCGCAAGGCGATGAGATAAGTGGCATAACAGGAACAAAGCCTGGCGACATCTTCGTCAGTGAGAAAGACGACAAAGGAAAGTGGGGTGCGCCACACACAATAGAGAGTGGATTGAACTCAATTGCCGATGAAGGAACGCCAGCTTTCTCGCCTGACGGACGTGAAATGTACATTACCCAATGCTTAACCGATGCCACCTATCCTCGATTTGCACAGATAGCAGTGAGCAGCAGAGCCGATGCGGCATGGGGAAAGCCTAAACCTTTGGAAATAAGTAGAGATACCTTGTCAAGCTATGCCCACCCTGCCCTATCGCCAGACGGCAATTGGCTCTACTTCGTTAGTGATATGCCTGGTGGAAAAGGAGGCTTGGATATATGGCGAGTTCGATTGATTGGTGGCACAACAGGGGGCGTTGAAAACCTCGGTGCGCCCATAAATACGGCAGGAAATGAGATGTTTCCAACGTTCAGACCTAATGGCGATTTCTATTTTTCATCAGACGGTCATGGCGGATTGGGGGGCTTAGATGTCTTTATAGCAAAGGTGGGAAGCGATAAACGCTACCATATTGAGCACCCTGGATTTCCTTTAAATTCTGCTGGCGACGACTTCGGACTCACGTTTGAGGGCAAACACAACCGTGGTTTCTTCTCGTCTAATCGTGGAGATGCTCGTGGTTGGGACCATATTTATAGCTTTGAATTGCCTGAAATAATACAAACCATTAAAGGTTGGGTCTACGAAATGGAGGGATACGAGTTGCCCGCAGCGCAAGTTTTCTTAGTGGGCGACGACGGAACAAACCTAAAATTATCGGTAAAAGGCGATGGGTCGTTCGAGCAAGAAATAAAGCCTAACGTGAATTACATTCTCTTAGCAACGTGTCAAGGTTTCCTTAACCACAAAGAAGAGTTAAAGGTTGAGCCTGTAAAGGAAACGAAAGAATATACTTTGCAATTCCCTTTGGCGAGCATTCGTGTACCTGTCATGATTGACAACATCTTCTACGATTTTGATAAAGCTACACTTCGACCAGAATCGGAGGCTGCATTAGACAATCTTGTGAAACTTTTAAACGAAAATCCTAACGTTACCATAGAACTTTCGGCACACACCGACTACTTAGGACGGGCTGAATACAACAAGAATTTGGCACAAAGAAGAGCCGATGCGGTGGTGGCTTACTTGATAAAGAAAGGTGTCTCAGCCGACCGTTTGTCGCCTGTTGGTTACGGAGAGGGTAAGCCTAAAACTATAAGAAAGAAAGTTGCAGAGAAATATCCATGGCTAAAAGAAGGTCAGGTGCTTACCGAAGAGTTTATAAAATCGTTGCCAAAAGACAAGCAAGAAATAGCCAACCAAATGAATAGGCGTACTGAATTTGTTGTTCTCCGCACCACTTACGGTATGTTTGACGAGAAAGGTAATCTTAAAAATCCGCCAAAACCAAAGGAAAAAGAAACCTTAGAGGACGACGGCGATGTTTATTTTGAGATTCAATAATGGCACGAAGAAAGCAAAATAGCTATGGAAAGACATCAAGTTCAAGACCAAAATGCAAAGACTTTTGACGACAATAAGTTGCCAAAAGCCTTTGTTGCATACACAAAAGAGTTATTTGGCGAAGAACGCTTCAATAAGTTTTTGTCGGGTTTGGGGCAGCCTTCGCCTGTTAGTATCCGCCTCAATCCGTTCAAATTGCCTGCCAATGCTACCATTAACGAGGCGTTAAAGCCACGCAAATACCATGGTGCAAGGAGGGATTTTACCTTAACGAGCGACCCAACTTTACGTTCGACCCTTTGATACACGCTGGTGCATACTATGTTCAAGAGGCTTCTTCGATGTTTCTTGCCCATATTTTACGACAATTTGTTCATTTTCCTGTTGCATTGCTCGACCTTTGTGCTGCTCCAGGGGGCAAAACAACATGCGCAAGAACGGCTATTCCGTCAGAAAGTATTGTCTTTTCCAATGAGCCAATGGG
Organism: Prevotella disiens JCM 6334 = ATCC 29426; assembly: GCF_000613345.1. Classification (GTDB taxonomy): domain Bacteria; phylum Bacteroidota; class Bacteroidia; order Bacteroidales; family Bacteroidaceae; genus Prevotella; species Prevotella disiens. The sequence continues at coordinate 44,639 of NZ_BAIS01000001.1, forward strand.
CAAAAGGGCGCAAATTTTAGCCGAAAATGTACAAAAATTTGGACACCCTGACGTTGTTGTAACCAATAATTATCCGATAGAATATAAGAAAACAAAACTCAAATTCGATGTGATTGTCGCTGATGTTCCATGCTCTGGCGAAGGAATGTTCCGCAAAGACGAACAAGCAATGGCAGAATGGAGCGAGAAAAATGTAGCAAATTGTTGGCAATTACAGCGCAGTATCGTGGCTGATATATGGGACAATTTAAATCCTGGCGGACTCCTTATTTACTCTACTTGCACGTTTAATGCGCATGAAAACGAGGAAAATATCGCATGGATTCTCAATGAATACAACGCTGAATTGTTGGAAGTAAAAACGGAAAAGGATTGGAACATAATGGGGTCGCTCATCAATAATCCGTTAAAAGATAAAGATTCGTTCCCTGTTTACCGCTTTATTCCAGGATTTACAAAGGGCGAAGGCTTGTTTATGGCAGTGATAAAAAAGGCTGGAACAAACCCTAATTTGGCAGAAAAGCATACAATAAATGGCGAAAAATTGATTGGCGAAGCTAAGAAAAAGTTGTATATCATAGCCCATGGGGTAAAGGCTGGCACAACAAAGGGTAAGAATGTTGTCCCCGACCATAGTTTGGCTCTCATGATAAATGGAAAAAACGATTTTCCAAAGATAGAAATCAACTATGAAACGGCTATAAAATATCTTAGAAGAGAGGCAATTACACTGGAAAGCAACGCTCCAAAAGGTATTGTTACCCTTACTTTTAAAGGACTTGCCATAGGCTTTGCCAAAAATTTAGGCAACCGTGCCAACAATTTATACCCACAGGAGTGGCGCATAAAGAGTAGCCATTTGCCTGAAGAACAATCGATAATAAATAAAATACAGATATGAAACAATACCTTGACCTGCTCAATCGTATCATAACGGACGGTGTTCAGAAAGGCGACCGCACTGGAACAGGAACATTATCAGTATTCGGTAACCAAATGAGATTTAATCTTCAAGAGGGTTTTCCATTGCTGACAACAAAGAAATTGCACCTAAAAAGCATCATTTACGAATTACTTTGGTTTCTCAAAGGCGACACAAATGTGAAATATTTGCAGGAGCATGGTGTTAGAATTTGGAATGAATGGGCAGACGAAAATGGAGAACTTGGTCCTGTTTATGGGCATCAATGGCGTTCATGGCCTAACTATAAAGGAGGCACTATTGACCAAATTTCTGATGTAGTGGATATGATAAAGCACAATCCAAACTCTCGTCGTATGCTCGTAACGGCTTGGAATCCAGCTGAAGTAGAGGATATGGCATTGCCACCTTGCCATTGTCTTTTCCAATTTTATGTGGCAAACAACAAACTTTCATTGCAATTGTATCAACGTTCGGCAGATACTTTCTTGGGAGTACCATTCAATATAGCCTCGTATGCACTCCTCTTGCAAATGATGGCACAAGCAACAGGACTTGAAGTGGGCGATTTTGTTTATACAACTGGCGATACCCACTTGTATTTGAACCATTTGGAACAAGCGAAACTGCAACTAACACGTGAGCCACGCCCATTGCCAAAGATGAAAATCAATCCGAATGTAAAAAGTATATTCGACTTTCAATACGAAGATTTTGAACTTATTGACTACAATCCGCACCCTCATATTGCTGCGGAAGTGTCGGTTTAAAAAACTCGTAGAGTGGCATTCGTATTAAAAAAACACACTTGCAAAAATAAAAGGAAATAGGAAAGAAAATAAAAATGGAAATAAATATCATTGCAGCCGTTGCGAAAAATCGTGCAATAGGCTATCAAAACGATATGGTCTACTTCATTAAAGAAGACTTAAAACGATTTAAACAACTTACAACAGGACATACTGTTATCATGGGACGACGCACTTTCGAATCGCTTTCAAAGGGTGCTTTACCCAACAGACGCAATATTGTATTAAGCCAAACAAGTACAAATTTTCCTAATTGTGATGTTTTTACCTCACTCAACGAGGCGTTAAAACACATCGGAGCTAACGAAAAAGCATTTATTATGGGCGGTGCAAGCGTATATAAAGAAGGTTTGCAAATCGCAGACCGACTCTATTTAACTGAAATAGATGCTACCCCACCCCATGCTGATGTATTTTTCCCAGAATATAATGATGGAACATGGGAAATAGAAAACAAGGAGGAACGTCCTAAAACAGACGATTCACCAGCCTATGCCTTTGTTGATTACGTTCGTAAAAAATAAAAAGAAAAGTTGCAGACAATAAAAAATCACGATAAATACACTTATATTCATCGTGATTTTTTTATTATTTGAAAGCGTCCAACGCCTTAATTCAGAACTTATAGCCCAACGTTAATAAGAGTTGGCTTCTGTTATTATCAATCTTTGTTGCAGTTGAAGTGTTTGAATAAGTCGTTTTAGTAGCCTTATCCACCACTGCCATGTTTGAGAACGGATAGAAATCGCCCTTTTGCGCACTATATTGATAAGCCAAATCTATATTCCAATTTTTTACTTGATAGCCCACACCAGCTGTGAAACGGTTAATAGCGTCCCAATTTACAAAATCGGTTGTCGATTGATAATTCGTTCCGTAAGAAGGAACAGAAGGGTCTTTTTGCGCATTCTTATCATATTTTGAACTTACATAGTTGTAACCTACACGCAAAGCAAAATTGCTAACTGGCTTATATTCAGCACCCAATTTCAATGTGCTAACCCCTTTTAAGGTTTGCTCCGTATGCTTGTTCATAGCATAGTCGGCAGTTGTTGTTTCCACTGCATCGCCGTAATAATCGTAATAAACGCCATTGTTCACACGAGTATTTATTGTTGAATGGTCTTCGTACTCGTAGGTAAGTCCCAAAGCTAAGTAATTTCCAATGGTATGCCCCAATGAGAAGCCAAACTTCCATGGTGTCCAAATCTTAAATTCGTAAGAATTTGGCACTTCGCCCCATGTATTCGTAGCATTTATGTTTGCATCGACATCAACACGGCTAACGTTTTCAGTACGCAAATCATACCATGTTGGAGTTTTTACATAGGCACCGAATCTAAATGGGGAGTCATAAATTGGACGAACGATAACACCTGCAGTAATATCAAATCCTGTACCTGTTATTGTTCTAATATCTTGTGATAAAACACCGCCCAAATTGTTAGCTAATTTTTCGTCATATTGGCTCTGACCATCGTAATGAACGTCTTTCAAACCAAAGGTTACACCAAGGTAAACCTTATCTTGAATGTTGCCACTAATGTTGAAATCATAGTTGCCAATGTAGCCTGTGTTGGCTCTATCAAATATAAATTCATCAGCAAGATAGCTTTTATAAGTATTTTTGTGAGTAGCATCTGGAAGCAGAGTGTTAAAGTAAAGATAGTCTAATTGATTCCAAGTCCATGCTACATCGTTACTCCTACTATTCTGATAACCAATATTTTCTTTACCATTATTACGCACATCGAAACCACCTTGCGCATCGTTGCCAATCACATTCTTAATGAACGACTGATTGTTTTGTGAGCCATGTCCCAATTTATTCGATGCGTTAAGAATATAATCAAAATTCTTTCCTTTCGTATAGTTGAACCCAAAATTCATATTTGAGTTGTTACGAGCACGAGTTGAATAAACAAAACCTATCTGATCGAAACTTGCATTGGTCTTTTTACCATCGGCGAATTCAATTCCTTTATGTTGCATCAACAAGCCACCGCTAACAGTTACTTGTGAACGGCGAAACAAACCGATACCAGCAGGGTTACTTCCTATAGTAGAAATGTCGGCACCAAGAGCTTCCATAGCACCACCCATACCCACATAACGAGCAGTTCCATTAAGGTCGAAACCTGTCAGTTTCGCATTTTCGTATGTTTCCTGAGCTACTGCTGGCAACGATATTAAAGTTGCTGCCAACAAATAATAATGCATCTTCATAATTTACAAATTTATTTAGACGTTTTTAATTTTCTATACTATTACTATCTAACGATTTATCTATGTCCACCGAAGCTACCACCGCCCCCTCGTGAACCACCACCAAAGGAGCCACCGCCACTACGAGAACCTCCGCCGAAGCTACCACCACCGCTGCGTGAGCCACTACCAAAGGAACTTGAGTTGTAAGAACGTGTGTTACCTCTATCGTAGTTATTGAATTGACTTTGACGTTGTTGATTTCCAAAACGACTTTGTTGATTTCCAAAACGGCTATTTTGGTTTCCAAAACGACTATTATTGTATGTATTTCGTGAATTGTAGTTCGAATTATTATTGCCGAATCGAGATGAACGTTGATTCATGTTACCAAACACGCGATTAGAGTTGTTGCGGTAGGTTTGACCACTATAATTATTGTTTCTACCAAAATGGTTTCCAGTGCCAGTATGACCATTATAATAGCCGTAATAGCGATTTCCATAATAAGGGTAACCATAGCCGTAGTAAGGGTAACCATATCCATAATAAGGATAGCCCCAACCATAATTGTAACGCCATGGATTATACCAACCATAGTATCCTCCATAACCATAATAGCTACCCCAACCGTAATAACCGCGATACCCATAATGCCAAGGGTCGTAGAAATCGTCGTACCATGGATTCCAATAGCCAACAGAGGCGTAAACTCCTACTGCAGGATAGCCATAGCCCCAATAGCCACGATAACCATAAAAGTCGTCGAAGCGCCCCATGCGGCGACTATAAGCAAAGTCGTCTGAATTGTTTTCGTAATAACGTTCGAATTGATAAATCGTATCTATTCGACTCATTCCGTCATTTGTACGATATTCTACAATATCGTTGCCCAAAGAATCACGACCTATTTTTTTATAGAAACCTTGCAAATTTGCACGACGATTGTAGTCGTAATCATTTTTCTCGATACCACTATAATAAGTTGGGCTATCATCTACTTGAACTTCAACATTCTTTACAGACTGCTTAGATGGTATAAAATAAACATCATCTTGCGCCATCATTGAAAGAGGAAGTGCTGCTGCCATTAATGAAAATAGTATGAATCGTTTCATGATTTTTACCTCCATTTATTTGTTATGTATTTGTTATTCTTATTTTCCGTTTTTCTATCTGATGCAAAAATACTACATCTGCTTGTGCAAATATACGGATTTTCCCTAACTTAAGATAGGTTTTTCCCTAAATATTTATTTAAATAAAAAAAAATCGGATTTATTCAAAGGCGATTTTAACAGATATCGGAAGAAAAGGACAAGAGCCTCGCTTTTTACATATTCCGCTCTCTTTTAAAAAAAACAGGCTCTTTCCGAAAAAAGAGCCTGTTTCATGGTTCAAAAGAGCCTGTTTTATCGTTCAAAAGAGCCTATTTTTTAAGCAGCTTCGTGCGTTTTTTATATATCACTGAATAACAATGGTTTACAAAATATTTCTATTTCGCTTCGTTGCAAGTCAAATAGAATCTTCTAATTGGTCAGACATATCAGCACTATTCGCATCATCAGACGATGTTCCAAATTCATCTAAAATGCCATTGATAGCAGAACCCACTACTCCTTTTATTAAATCAGTTGTTGGGTCTATAATATTTTCTTTCAGTTCTTTTTGTACTTTCTGCTCAAGCTCTTGTTCAATATTCAGTTCCGCTGTCTTATAATATTTTTCGGAAGCCTCTTTTAGCTGTTCTTTGTTTACAGTAAACACGTGATTAAACACACCAAACGAAACGATTTTATCTTGATTATTGTAGTGAACCTTACCCACCGAACAGATAACGTAATTATCAACGTGTATCAAATTGTCCACCGCAGCATCAATTACCTTACGAGTAAAAGCATTAGCTATCGTTTGAAAAGCCTTGGTTATCACATCACTATTCGTATTTTCACCTGCATCTTGAGCCGATTCAGTGATGGTTTGTGTAACCACATCTGACAAAGCCTCTTTGTGTTGGTCGGTATTTGGGCAAGTAAATATCATCAATGCAATGAGAAATGCGATTCCAATAAGTCCACCTATCAAACAACCTTGCATCGTTTTCGACTTCTTTTCAGGCTCATGATAATAGGTTTTATCTGAAATAGTTTGCGCTTCAACGTACGGAATTTCTTCTATTGGTTTCCCATTTATAGTTGATTCTTGATTTAAAGTTTCAGTTTCATTAACAGGCTCTTTCATGTTTTCATTAGAGTTATCCATTAATATGCTTCTCAATTCTTCCACTTGCCATGCAGGAATCCACTCGTTTGAGTTAGAATCCATCACCAAAGTTGTAGCCTCAATGCTACGTTCTGCAAGTTCCTTTAATGTATAAGGTCCTCGTTTTTCATTATTAATATTGATAAAATACTCCATTTTTAAAGCTATTTTGCATATTTAATAACATTGAGTTGTCGCTTTCTGCAACACTCAAATCTATATTGACGATGCGAATTTATGAATTATTTCTGAACCGACAAAGTTTTCTCCCAACAATTAGAAAAATCAAAGAAAACTAAGGAAAGTTTTTACAATATTTAAAGACGAAACATAAAAAAGTTACCCAATTATTTGCGGTTTTTTATGTAATTTATTAACTTTGCAGTTATTTCGAAATAAGAAACTTTAATATAATGTTTGAGAATTTAAGCGACCGTCTTGACCGCTCCTTTAAGATTTTAAAAGGCGAGGGAAAGATAACGGAAATAAATGTAGCGGAAACGCTCAAAGATGTTCGTAGGGCATTGTTAGATGCCGATGTCAACTACAAAGTAGCAAAATCGTTTACAGATACTGTAAAGCAGAAAGCTTTGGGTATGAACGTATTGACAGCGGTTAAGCCTGGCCAATTAATGGTAAAAATAGTTCACGATGAACTTGCCGAATTAATGGGAGGCGAAACCGTAGGATTGACCCTTGAAAACAAGCCAGCAATCATCTTAATGAGTGGTTTGCAAGGTTCTGGTAAAACAACATTTACTGGAAAACTTGCAAATTTATTGAAGACTAAGGAACATAAAAAGCCGTTACTCGTTGCGTGCGATGTGTATCGCCCTGCGGCTATAGAACAATTAAAAGTTGTAGGCGAATCGGTAGGTGTTCCAGTTTATAGTGAACCTGAAAGCAAAGACGTAAATGCCATAGCAGAACACGCTATTAGGGAAGCAAAGGCAAACGGAAACGACGTTGTTATCATCGATACTGCTGGTCGTTTGGCAGTAGACACAGAGATGATGAACGAAATTGAGAGTTTAAAAAACCATGTAAACCCTGATGAAGTGTTATTCGTAGTTGATTCAATGACGGGTCAAGATGCGGTAAATACAGCAAAAGAGTTTAACGACCGACTCAATTTCGATGGTGTTGTCTTGACAAAACTTGATGGTGATACACGTGGTGGTGCAGCTCTTTCTATTCGTACAGTCGTAACCAAACCTATTAAGTTTATCGGTACGGGCGAAAAAATGGAAGCATTAGATGTATTCCACCCTAATCGCATGGCTGACAGAATCTTGGGCATGGGCGACGTAGTATCATTGGTTGAACGTGCGCAAGAACAATTTGACGAAGAAGAAGCTAAGAAACTTCAAAAGAAGATTCAGAAAAACAAATTCGATTTCAATGATTTCTACAACCAAATTCAGCAAATCAAAAAAATGGGTAATCTCAAAGACCTTGCTGCAATGATACCAGGTGTAGGAAAGGCAATACGTGATGTGGATATTGACGACAACGCTTTCAAGGGAATAGAAGCCATTATTCAGAGTATGACACCAAAGGAAAGAACAAATCCTGAAGTGTTAAACAACTCTCGCAAGCAACGCATTGCAAAAGGTTCTGGTACGAATATTCAAGAAGTAAACCGTCTTGTAAAACAATTCGACCAAACCCGCAAGATGATGAAAATGGTAACAGGCTCGAAAATGGCTGGTATGATGGGCAAAATGAAAAATATGCCTGGAATGCCAAAAATATAATAACAATATTAAAACCTAAGACCGGAACCTTATGGAATACAAATTAATTGACGGTAAAGCTACCGCAACAGCTATCAAAAAGGAAATTGCGGAAGAAGTAAAAAAAATCGTTGAGAATGGTGGGAAACAACCACACCTCGCAGCAGTACTCGTAGGACACGATGGCGGCAGTGAAACTTATGTTAAAAATAAAGTTCTTGCTTGTGAGGCTTGCGGATTTAAATCTTCGCTCATTCGTTACGAATCTGATGTAACAGAAGAAGAATTGCTCGCATGTGTAGATAGATTGAACAAAGATGATGATGTCGATGGATTCATCATGCAATTGCCTTTACCAAAGCACATTGACGAACAAAAGATAATAATGGCAGTAGACTATCGCAAAGACGTTGACGGATTCCACCCTATCAATGTTGGTCGCATGGCGATTGGCTTACCTTGCTTTATTTCAGCAACACCTTTAGGTATGCTCACTTTGCTTCAACACTACAATATCCCTACTTCAGGAAAGAAGTGTGTGATTTTAGGACGCAGCAATATCGTTGGTAAACCAATGGCACAATTGATGATGCAGAAGCACTTTGGAGATGCAACTGTTACTGTATGCCACTCACACTCAAAGACTTTAAAAGAAGAGTGCCGTGCTGCTGACATCATTATTGCAGCGATAGGTATGCCAGAATTTGTTACTGCCGATATGGTAAAAGAAGGCGCAGTCGTACTCGATGTAGGCACAACTCGTGTTCCTGATGCTTCTCGTCCAAGCGGTTTCCGTTTGTCAGGCGATGTTAAATTTGACGAAGTTGCACCTAAGTGTTCTTATATTACCCCTGTCCCAGGTGGGGTTGGTCCAATGACAATTTGTTCATTGATGAAAAACACACTCGCAGCAGGCAAAAAAGAATACTATAAATAAGGTAAAAATATAATAAGGTAGGAGAAAGAACGATTTTCTCCTACCTTTTTCAACATAAAACAAACGGACAAGAAAGGGGGAATATGACTGCGGAAGAATATTTCCAGCAAGGAAACGAATATAGGAAAAAAGGTGATTTAAGTAAAGCAATGAATTGTTACTTAGAAGCCATAGCACTCGAACCTGAGTCGCCAGCTTTAGAGGCAAAAAAAAATGTTGGAAGATGTATTCAACTTCTACAACAAGGACGCATACAATCCTTAAAATACAAAAACAATGAGTAAGATGAAAGGAGCAATTGTCGTTAATACAGATAGATGTAAGGGTTGCCAACTGTGTAAGGTAGCATGCCCGAAAAACGTAATAGACATAGCTCAAAAGAAAGTAAATGCCCACGGATACCCATTCGTAGAGCCTGCCAACGCAGAACTTTGTATTGGTTGTGCTGCTTGTGCTATGGTCTGTCCAGACGGCTGCATTACGGTTTATAGAAAAAAAGTGGAGGAATAACAAAATGGCAGAACAAGAAATTAAATTGATGAAAGGCAACGAAGCCATAGCTCATGCTGCCATAAGATGTGGTACTGATGGATATTTTGGTTATCCGATTACACCACAAAGTGAAATTATTGAAACATTAGCGCAACTGAAGCCATGGGAAACCACAGGAATGGTTGTACTACAAGCCGAGAGCGAAACAGCCTCAATTAATATGATTTATGGTGGGGCTGGCGCAGGAAAACGTGTACTAACATCGTCTTCGTCGCCAGGTATTGCACTAATGCAAGAAGGTATTAGCTACATGGCAGGCGCTGAATTACCAGGAGTTTTCATTAACGTACAACGTGGAGGACCTGGATTAGGTACTATTCAACCAAGCCAAAGCGATTATTTTCAAGCTACAAGAGGAGGAGGTAATGGTGATTACAATGTTATCGTATTAGCACCTAACTCTGTTCAAGAAATGGCAGACTTTGTTGATATTGCCTTTGAATTAGCTTTTAAATATCGCAACCCCGCAATGATACTTTCAGATGGTGTCATCGGACAAATGATGGAGAAGGTTGTTTTGCCACCAATGAAACCTCGACGTACAGAAGAGGAAATTGAAAAGGAATGCCCATGGGCTACAACAGGGCGAAAAGGTGGTCGTGAACCTAATATTATAACATCGCTTGAATTGCAATCAGAAGTGATGGAACAACGAAATTTGCATTTACAAGAAAAATACAAGCAAATTCAAGAAACAGAAACAAGATACGAAGCATTGCAATGTGAAGACGCCGATTACATAATCGTTAGCTTTGGAAGTGCCGCACGTATTGGAGAAAAAGCCATTACATTAGCAAGAGAAGAAGGAATAAAGGTTGGTCTTTTCCGACCAATCACGCTTTGGCCTTTCCCTAACAAAGAATTGGTAAAATTAGCACAAGGCAAAAAAGGTATTTTGGTAAGCGAAATCAACGCAGGGCAAATGGTACAAGACGTACGATTAGCTATTAATGGAGCGGTAACAGTAGAACATTTTGGAAGATTAGGTGGCATTGTCCCTGACCCAGAAGAAATTGTTAATTCGTTAAAGCAAAAATTTATAAAATAGAAATGGAGGATTGCCTTATGGCAGCAAATGATATAATTTCACCAGAAAATCTGGTGTACGCAAAACCCAAACTAATGAACGACACAACCATGCACTATTGTCCAGGTTGTTCGCATGGTGTCGTGCATAAACTCGTTGCAGAAGTGATTGCCGATATGGGTATGGAAGACAAAACGATAGGCGTCAGTCCTGTCGGCTGTGCTGTTTTCGCTTATCGATATTTGGATATTGATTGGCAAGAAGCAGCTCACGGACGTGCACCAGCAGTAGCAACAGGTATAAAGCGTTTATGGCCTGACAAACTTGTATTTACATATCAAGGAGATGGCGATTTGGCTTGTATCGGTACAGCTGAGACCATTCACGCACTCAATAGAGGAGAAAATATTACCATTATTTTCATAAACAACGCAATCTATGGTATGACAGGAGGACAAATGGCACCAACAACATTATTGGGGCAGAAAACGGCAACGTGTCCTTTTGGACGTAATCCTGAAATTCATGGCTATCCGCTTAATATGACCGACTTGGCAAGTAGATTAGAAGGAACTTGCTATGTTACACGACAAAGCGTTGATACAGTTGCCTCTATCACAAAAGCGAAAAAAGCAATACGCAAAGCATTTGATGCTAATATGCAAGGAAAAGGCAGTGCTTTAATAGAAATTGTAGCAACTTGCAACAGTGGTTGGAAACTTACACCAGCACAAGCCAACGAATGGATGCGTGAAAATATGTTCCCACATTATGAAAAGGGAGACTTAAAAGATACAACGGGAATATAAAACGAAAGGAACTTACAGATGAATACAGAAATAATAATAAGCGGTTTTGGCGGACAAGGTGTCCTTTCAATGGGAAAAATTCTTGCCTATTCGGGATTGATGGAAAATAAAGAGGTAACATGGATGCCTGCATACGGACCAGAGCAGCGTGGTGGAACAGCTAACGTAACGGTCATTATAAGCGATGAACGCATCTCATCACCAATTCTTAGCAAGTACGATGTAGCTATTGTGCTGAACCAACCATCACTTGAAAAATTTGAGCCAAAAGTAAAAACGGGTGGAATCTTGATATATGACGGATTTGGAATAATTAATCCGCCTACACGTTCAGATATAAAGACTTATAGAATAGATGCAATGAACAAAGCTGCAGAAATGAAAAATTCGAAAGTTTTCAATATGATTGTACTTGGCGGATTACTTAAAGTTTGTCCAATTGTAAGTCTTGACGGACTCCAAAAAGCACTGTATAAAACCCTTCCTGAACGCCATCATGGCATGATTCCACTAAATATAGAAGCTGTGGAAATTGGAAAAAATATTATCACAGAAACAAAAAGAACACTTTAACTCTCTAATTTTGTTAAGGAGGCTTTCAGCAGTGATGCTATGAAGCCTCCTGTTTGTTGTTCTTTTTTTAACACTAAAAATGTTTATTCGTACAGATTTTATCACAATCAAAGGGTAAAAAAGGCACAAAACACCCTCGATATGGCAGTTTTGTACATTTTTCTTTAAAAAAATTTGGTCATTTGCGTAATTTTTTATTACTTTGCAGTACTAAATATAGGTAATTATTTTTTAAGTATTAATAAATTCAGAGAAATGAAAAAGTTAGGTTTATTGTTAGCTGCCGCTACTATGGCAGTTTCAGTATCAGCACAAACTGTTGCAGAAAGCAAAACTTTCGACAACATTTATGTAGGTATTAATGGTGGTGTTGCAACAAAGACAACAGGACACAAGTGGTTGAGCGACCTCAACCCTAACGCAGGTCTTCGCATCGGTCGTTATTTTACACCAGTATTTGGTTTGGCTATTGAAAGCAATGCATACTTCTCAAACAAGCCATACGAATCTTTTGGAACAGCAGTTCGCTTCATCAACACTTCTTTGCTCGGTACAATTAACTTGAGCAATTGGTTTGGTGGTTACAAAGGTACTCCACGTAATTTCGAAGTAAGCGCAATCTATGGCATTGGTTGGGGTCACACTTTCAACAACAAAGGTTTTAAGAATTTGAATGTAGCAACATCTAAGGCTGGTCTTGACTTTGCTTTCAACTTTGGTTCTGACAAGCAATGGCAAGTATATGTTGAACCTTCTATTACGTATGCATTGAATGGTGATGGCTACGAAGGAATGGAATACAACATTAACAAATCAATGGTTCAATTGAATGCAGGTATCGTTTACAAGTTCAAGAACTCTAATGGTTCACACAACTTCACAATCGTTACTCCACGCGACCAAGCTGAAATTGATGCACTTAACGCACAAATCAACGAACTCCGTAACCGCAAGCCAGAAGTTATCACTAAGGAAGTTATCAAGGAAGTTCCAGCTGTTAAGGAATTCACAGTTTCTGACCTCGTATTCGTAACATTCGCTCAAGCTAAGTATAACCTTACAAACGAAGCTAAGGCTGCTCTTGACAATGTTAAGGAAGGTAGCCACGTACAAATCGTTGGTACAGCATCTCCAGAAGGTAACGCAGCATTCAACCAAACATTGTCTGAAAACCGTGCTAAGGTTGTTGCAGAATACCTCTCAGGTCGTGGCGTAATCGTTGACGAAGCTACAGGTAAGGGTGTACAAGGTACAACTTCTAATCGTCTTGCAGTAGTTTACGTTAAGTAAATAACAGCAAAAGAGTAATTTAAAATTACGATAAATAATATTCCTCGGTACGAAAGTGCCGAGGATTTTTTGTTTAGAATTTATTATTATGGGCAAACTTCCAAATATTGGGAAATATCCTTTTAGGGCAGAACCCTTTAGATGCGACTTCACGAAGCATCTTTTTATAGGAAATTTAGGAAATGACCTTCTGAATACAGCAGACTTTCATAGCAACGATAGAGGTTATGGCGTAATTTTTCTACAAAGCATTCATAAAACGTGGGTGCTAAGTAGATTAGCAATTGAATTAGAAAAAGTCCCTTACATATACGAAAAATTTAATATTGAAACTTGGGTTGATAGCGTTATGCGATTTTTCACAAGTCGCAATTTCAAAATTTCAAATGATGAAGGAACTATTTTTGGCTATGGGAAAAGTATTTGGGCAATGATAGATACTGACTCCCGACAACCTATTGATATATTAGAGATAAATAATGGAGTTATTTCTCAATATCTTGAAAAGGATTATTTTAATCCCATAGAGAAACTTTCTCGAGTAAAAATAAGCGAAAACTTACAATTAGTAAAAACTTTAGAACCCAAATTTTGCGATATTGATATCAACGGGCATGTAAATTCCATAAAATATATCGAGCATATATTCGACTTATTTCCACTCAAAATATTTCAGACAAAACGTGTAAAACGTTTAGAGATAGCTTATATCACAGAATCGCACATTGGTGAAGTTCTTCATTTCTATACCGATAAAGCGATAGAAACAGAGCAAAACGAAACAGCTATTCGTATTACCAAAGATTCAGAAGTAGGAGAAATAGAAGTTTGTAGGTCAAAAGTTGTATTTTGTGGAATATAAAAAGATTGACAAAAATTACTCCTTTTATTTTGCGCTATCCAAAGAATTTATTATATTTGCAAATAGAATAAACATATATTATTAATCTAAATTTTATGAACGACAACAAAGTTATGAACCGCGCAGCGGACAACATTAGAATCCTTGCTGCCTCCATGGTAGAAAAAGCTAAATCAGGTCACCCTGGTGGAGCGATGGGTGGAGCAGATTTTATTAATGTCCTTTTCTCAGAATATTTAATATTCGACCCAGCACAACCAAAATGGGCGGGACGCGATAGGTTCTTTCTTGACCCTGGACACATGTCGCCAATGTTGTATTCAGCATTAGCCTTACAAGGAAAATTTACAATAGACGAATTAAAGGATTTCCGTCAATGGGGTTCCCCTACTCCTGGACATCCTGAAAGAGATATCGAAAGAGGTATTGAAAATACTTCTGGTCCTTTAGGACAAGGACATAGCTTCGCTGCTGGAGCAGCTGTTGCAGAGAAATTCCTCGAAGCACGCTTAGGCAAAGAGGTTATGCAACACAAAATTTACGCCTATATTTCAGATGGTGGTATCCAAGAAGAAATCTCTCAAGGCGTTGGTCGCATTGCTGGAAATTTAGGTCTTAACAACCTTATCATGTTCTACGACTCTAACGACATTCAGCTTTCAACAGAGTGTGGAGTGGTCATGAACGAAGATACAGCGGCTAAATATAAAGCATGGGGTTGGAATGTTCTTACTTGCAATGGTAATGATGTTGATGAAATCCGTAAAGCATTAGATGAAGCCCTCACTGAAAAGGAACGTCCTACCCTTATTATAGGTAAAACCATTATGGGTAAGGGTGCGTTGCAAGAAGATGGTTCAAGCTACGAGCATAGCATTAAAACTCACGGAGCGCCTTTAGGTGGCAACGCTTATGCGAATACAATAAAGAATTTAGGTGGCGACCTGGACAATCCATTCAAAGTTTTCCCAGAAGTGGCAGAACTCTATGCTAAACGCTTAAAAGAATTGGAAGGAATCGTTGCTAAACGCCATGCTGAAGAAGACGCTTGGGCGAAAGCTAACCCTAAAAAGGCAAAATTATATCAAGAATGGTTCAGCGAAAAAGCGCCAAAAATTGATTGGAGCGCAGTAAATCAAAAGGCCGACTCAGCAACTCGTGCTGCGAGTGCAACTTGTTTAGGCGTTTTAGCCGAGCAAGTTCCAAACATGATATGTTCTTCTGCCGACCTTTCTAATTCAGATAAGACCGATGGTTTCTTAAAGAAGACAAAGAGTATCGTTCGTGGCGATTTCTCTGGTGCATTCTTCCAAGCTGGTGTAAGCGAATTAACCATGGCTTGTATGTGCATTGGTATGATGCTTCACGGCGGAGTTGTTACCGCAATGGGAACATTCTTCGTTTTCTCTGACTACATGAAACCTGCTGTTCGCCTTGCTGCATTGATGCAAGTTCCAGTTAAATTCATTTGGAGCCATGATGCTTTCCGTGTTGGTGAAGATGGTCCTACACACGAGCCAGTAGAGCAAGAAGCACAAATTCGCTTAATGGAGAAACTTCAAAACCACGCTGGTAAAGATTCTGTACGTGTATTCCGCCCTGCTGATGCTGAAGAAACAACTATTTGTTGGCAAATGGCAATGGAAAACATTGATACACCAACAGCAATGATTTTGTCTCGCCAAAATGTAACCAACCTTACCGCAGGTACTAAATACGAAGAAGCGCACAAGGGAGCTTACATCGTAGCAGGTTCTGACGAAAATTATGATGTTATCATGGTGGCAAGCGGTTCAGAAGTTTCAACATGTATTGCTGGAGCCGAACTTTTAAAAGCTGAAGGAATAAAAGTTAGAATTGTTAGCACACCTTCTGAAGGCTTATTCCGCACTCAATCGGCTGAATATCAAGAGAGCATACTCCCAAAGAATGCCAAAATATTTGGTCTAACCGCTGGTTTGCCTATTACACTTCAAGGTTTAGTAGGCGCAAATGGTACTGTATTTGGTTTGAATAGCTTTGGTTTTTCAGCTCCATACAAGGTACTTGACGAGAAACTGGGCTTTACCGCTCAGAATGTATATGAACAAGTTAAAGCATTTTTAGCATAATTAATAACCAAGCCTCACAGGCATTACGCCTGTGGGGCTCTTTAATACTTTACGCTTATGGAAATTAAAACAGTAGGTATTGCCTGCGACCACGCTGGCTACCCATTAAAGCAGTTTGTTATTCAGTATCTCGAAGAACATAAGCTCCCTTATAAGGACTTTGGTTGCAACAGTGATTTAAGTTGTGATTACCCTGATTATGCACACCCACTGGCAGAAGCTGTCGAAAAGAATGAAGTTTACCCTGCTATCGCTATCTGTGGAAGTGGCGAAGGTATGGCTATTACCCTCAATAAACACCAAGCAGTTAGAGCAGGATTGGCATGGAACAAAGAAGTTGCACAACTTATTCGCCAACACAACGATGCTAATGTTCTTGTAATGCCAGGACGTTTTGTAGATAATAAGACTGCAAAGGATATTATGGACGCATTCTTTAAGGCTTCATTTGAAGGTGGTCGTCATGAACGTCGCGTTCAGAAGATTGCTATTGAGAAATAATTTTGCCTCCTTTGAATATCAAAAACTAAAATCAAGTAAGTAACTTTTCTATTTTCGTTTCTGATGTTCACAACATAAAAAAAAGGCTTTCTCCTAAAAGAAAGTCTTTTTTTATATTGCCTTATTTACTCAATTCGACAAATCATTCTTATAAAAGATTTGTCTTAATCGTAAAGTTTTACTATTTTTCTTCTACATTTTCATTTTCCACATCACGCAAATGGAACTTGTAAGTATCTGCAAAAACTGCACTTACAGTATTTATTTCCAAGAAAGAAGTGCCACCTTCTTTGCCTCTCATACCTGAAAGATAAGCTATTTTATCGGTTGATTTTATAAAACCACGTTGGCGCAACATGCGCAAAGCAGCGGTAAATAATTCATGCTTTGATTTGTGCTGTTGCTGATAAATCGGGATTAATCCATAACTCAAGTTTAACCAACGTTGCAATTTTTCATGATAGCAGATTGCAAGTACAGGGTTAGGACCACGGAATGCTGCCAAATTTCTTGCAGTTTTACCCGTATCACCATCGGTTATAATGCCCTTAACACCCAATTGTTCAGTTGCTTCAATTGCACTCTTCGCTAAAAATTCACGTTGTCCCATTTCTGAGTTCAAAGGAATATCAATAAAACCGTCTCTATGCGCATCTTTTTCAGCACGTTCAGCAATTTTTGCCATTGTGCGACACGCTTCAATAGGATATTTTCCACTTGCAGTTTCACCACTCAACATCAAAGCGTCCGTGTAACTATAAATTGCATTTGCAATATCGGCAACCTCAGCACGAGTTGGTCGTGGGTTGTTAATCATTGTATGCAACATTTGGGTTGCGACAATTACAGGCTTGCGTTTGGCGATACATTTACGGATAATTCTGCGTTGGATACCTGGGATTTTTTCAATAGGAACCTCAATACCCAAATCGCCACGAGCAATCATAATACCATAAGAAGCATCAATAATTTCTTCAATGTTATCAACACCCTCTTGGTTTTCAATTTTTGAAATAATCTTTATATCCGAATGATGTGCATCGAGAATATCTTGTACCGCCTTAACATCTGCGGCAGAGCGAACAAAAGAGTGGGCAATGAAGTCAATATCAAGTTCGATTGCAAGCTCAATATTCTTTTTATCCTTTTCGGTTAATGCAGGCAAATCAATGTGAGCACCAGGAACATTTACACTTTTATGCGCCCCTAACTCTCCGTCATTGGTTACCTTTGTCAATAACATAGGACCTTCACTCTCAAAGACTTCCATATCCAAAGCCCCATCATCAAACAAAAGATGATTGCCAATTTTTATATCTTTTGCAATATCTTTATATGAAAGATTGACCATTTCACGAGTAGTTTCCACATCTGGGCGACCAAATATTTTCACGACATCACCAGCTTTATATTTTATAGGCTCAGCTACCGCTGTTGTACGAATTTCTGGACCTTTCGTATCGATGAGCAAAGCAATATGTGGCGACACTGCTCGCGTATTTTTTACTACTTTTCTTATCCCCTCTTCCGTGGCGTGTGCAGTATTCATGCGCACAACATTCATTCCTGAAAAAAACAGTGAGCGAAGAAAATCTACTTCACATCTAAAATCACTGATAGAACATACAATCTTAGTTTGCTTCATTATCTTTTGCTATTAAATTTTTAATTTGACATTGCCTTAAAGACAATATATAATATTGTGGACAATAGGATTATAATTCCAACAAAAATGAGAAAACCTATCACCATTTTCCTACCAAACTGATTCCCATGCACCGCTTTTTGTGGTTTCACTTTCTGCGCAGGTTCACTATTTTCAGTAGACATTAATGGCGCAGCAACGATATTTTCTTTCCCACAAAACGGACATTGACATTTTACTGTTTTTCCGTTTTCTGCCTGAACACCAAATCGTTGCGAACAATATTTGCAGTTTATCTGAAAGTATTGTATTCCCATTTTTTATCTTACATTATCAATTAATAATCGTCCTCCGAATTGTTTAATTCTTATAAGGCGTTGCTCTGTTTCACCATTTTGCGATAATCTGACTTTATACCAATCGTCCTCGTAATGAGAAACACGCAAATTGCGCAGCAACTCCTCCGAATTTTCCAAACCCGATAGTGTGCCGAAGAATCCCCACCATGCTGTTTGCTTATCCAAATCGTAGGCATTTTCATCATTACCATAGATTAATCGGCGGCAATTATCGGTTAAATATTGCTCATATTGGGTAACATCAGCGCCCGAAAGTACGGCATTTTCATAAAACGATTTCACAAAGTTACTAACTTTTTCCCACCGTTTTTCTTGCAATTTTTCTGCTGCAACTTTCTCAGCAACTTGTTTTCTTACCTGTTCAACTGAATCTCTATGATGCTGACGTTCAAGACGTTCTGTTTCTTGAACGTTTTGTCTGTACCAATAAAAAGCCATAAATCCTAAGCCATGCAAGGCTACAACCAGTATAATAAATAAGATTTTCAGCCCTTTTCCACGTTTCTTTTTAGGAACTTGGCGCAGTGTTTCTCCATTTTCTCGTACATGATTGTTAGCTTTTTTCTTCACGTTTTCAGGCACCGCTTCTATTATATCCCCTTTCGGCTTCACCTGTTCCTTTGGAATAAGAATAGCGAGTTTCTGCCCACAATGTGGACAAACAGAAGCAGTCTTCAGTACATTGTCTACTGTAATTCTAAACTTCCCACCGCATTTCTTACAAGTTACTTGATAGAGCATTCTTTATTTTTCTGCAAATTTAATACTTTTCTTTCGTATTATGAAATTTTTTCAACAGTTAGGCAAAACAAATTACGTCATAGCATATAAATTTAATTTTACATAAATAGCGAAAAGATTGTGAATAGGTGCTTTAAAAATCAAAAGAGCCGCTTTTTGTATTCAAAACAATGGGTTTTGAGTTGCAAAATAGGCTGTTTTAAAATTCAATACTTTTTCCTGCACAATACATACGCTACTTTGTTAGAAAAATAGCTATAAAATTCATGACAACAACACATTTTGTTTTCAATAACGCTATCTAATGCGCTTGATTGCGCTATCAAGAACGTTCCATAGCGCGACTAAAAAGAGTTTGATTAGTAATGGAAAAACATTTTCGAAAAGATATTATTTTTGTGGAAATACATATTACCCAATCCGAATAATAAAATGTATATTCTTGCAATATAAAACAATATCTGTTCCATCTTTTCACTTTGCAAAATTCAAGAATCCTTCATGCCATTTCCCTTCCATTTCGCCACTCACCGATAAGCCTATTAAACGGATTGGACGATGCTTATATTCTGTCTGTTTTAGTAAGTTTTTAGCCAATGGAAGTATATCATCTTTCGACCGCAGAATATGGTCGGTAGTAACACTTCGACTTATCTGACTTGTTGCACTCCATTTAATTTTCAGGGTGAGTGTTCTACCTTCAAATTTACTTTTACTTAATCTTTTAACAAGTTCTATTACAATATGATACAATTCTATTAAAATTTTTATTTCACCCGTAATATCTTCCATAAAAGTTTGTTCACAACCAACAGATTTCCGTTCTCTATAAGCCTCAACAGGACGTTCGTCAATGCCACGAGAGAAATTGTAAAACACTGCGCCCATTTTTCCAAAGACTTGTGTTAAATGTGCCAACGAAACTTGACGCAATTGCTTACCTGTAAAGATTCCCATTTGATGCATTGTTTCGGCAGTTTTATGCCCCACACCCCAAAATTTTTCAATCGGGAGTTCTGCAATAAAATTCAAAGATTTCTCTGGGTGAACGATAAATATACCATTTGGCTTTCTGTAATCAGAGGCGATTTTTGCCAAAAATTTATTATAACTTACCCCTGCCGATGCTGTCAATCCTGTTTCTGCAAAGATTTCTTCTTTAATTTTCAAAGCTACATCTTTGGCTAAGACAATATTGGCTCTATTTTCGGAAACATCTAAGAACGCTTCATCTAACGAAATGGGTTCTACCAAATCGGTGTAACGATGAAAAATTTCATGAACCTGCCTTGAAACTTTCTTATATTTTTCAAAATGTGGCGCTACAATCAACAAATTAGGACATCGTTTTAAGGCTTGCGACAAAGGCATAGCTGACCGAACTCCATACTTTCGAGCCTCGTAACTTGCCGTTGTTACAACACTTCGTGGGTGGTCATGACAAACTACTAAAGGTTTACCTATCAAACTCTTATCATCTCTTTGCTCAACCGAAGCAAAGAAGGCGTCCATATCTATGTGAATGATTTTGCGCAAAATAAGATTAATTTTCTCTTGCAAAGATAAACAAAATCACAATTATTTAAGAAAAAAAGCATTACCTTTGCAACAAATTTGACAAAATGGAGTTATTAAAGAAGTTAATAGTTGAAAATCTATGTACTGTTCAGCAAAGTTCCACAAAGTAGAGCTTTAAAAAACTCCTAAACAATGATGATTACAACATACGAACAAGCAATGAGTGCGACTGAACATCATGATGCCATGGGCGAAATACAAAAGTGGCTGAAGCGAGCCATTGATTTCACCACGGCAGCTATTGGATTAGTGCTGCTTTCACCCATATTTGCTATCATTTTATTGCTCATGAAGAAGCAGGGAAATGGTTCAATTTTCTTTCGTCAAGAGAGGATAGGCTACCAAGGACGCCCATTCATTATTCTCAAATTCCGCACAATGAGTAGTGTTGTAGAAGAAGAAGGTCCCCAATTAGTAGCGAAGCCAAATGGCTGTAACTCAACCAAATTAGAGCGATTCTTAAGAAATCATCACTTAGATGAATTGCCCCAACTATGGAACGTATTGAAAGGTGATATGTCGTTGGTGGGACCAAGACCAGAACGAAAATACTTCATTGACAAAATCATGGAGCATACCGACCTCTACCCTATTCTCTACCAAATGCGTCCAGGGCTTACATCAGAGGCAACACTTTACAATGGATACACTGACACAATGGAAAAAATGTTGCGTCGTCTCAATATGGACATCGCATACTTAGATAAACGTTCGCTTTGGCTTGACTTCAAAATCGTAACGAAAACTTTTATTAATATTATAACGGGAAAGAAATTTTAAAACAATATGAAAAGATACATTCTTTTACTCTTTGTTATGCTAAGTGCTCTAAGCGTTTATGCACAATCGGGTATGACCGATACGCAGGTTATGGAGTTTATTGTAAAAGAGCATAACAAGGGAACATCGCAGACACAGATTGTTACAAAACTGATGCAAAACGGTGTAGACATTTCTCAAATTAGAAGAGTTAGAGATACATACGAGAAGATGAAGAAAGGCAACTCTTCATTAGGTGCTGCATCAAGCAAGGAAAGCAATACCGAGCGAAGTAGGAAAAACAACGGACAGCAACGTCCGGGAATGAACAAAAAGAAGATTGCAAAAAAGACTATGCAAGACTACGAAGACTCGGAAAATGAAGCCAACAAATATTCAAACAAGCGATTGGATTCTGAATCTGATTACCCAAACACATACGATGAAGAAGACGGAGATTTCCTTTTAATACAAGAGGAAATGAACGATTGGTTGCCACAAGACACTGCCACAATGTATAAGAACCTTGTGAAGCAGATGAAGAAAAAGAAGAAACAAGTTTGGGGACGCAATATTTTCAACAACAAGAACTTGTCGTTCGAACCTAATATGAATATGGCACTCCCTGCAAACTATCGTTTGGGACCAGGCGATGCTGTGTTTATCGATATTTATGGAGCATCGCAAAAGTCGTATGAAACAACGGTTGCACCAGATGGAATTGTTACATTAGACGGTTTCGGACCTATCCAAGTGAGTGGGCTCACCGTAAAGCAAGCCAATGAAAGAATCAGGGCAAAATTAGGCAAACGATATAGCAATTCCAAGATTAGACTTTCAGTAGGACAAACCCACACCATAATGGTGAATGTGGTAGGCGAAGTAAAAGCACCAGGAACTTACACGCTATCAGCTTTCACAACCGTGTTCAATGCATTATATATGGCAGGAGGTATCACCGACCTTGGTACACTCCGTAATATTAAGGTTTACAGGCAGGGACGTCTTATCAGCACAGTCGATGTTTACGATTTCTTGAAACGTGGGAAACTAACGGGCAACGTTCGATTGGCAGACAATGACGTTATTGCCGTTGATGCCTACGAAGTACTTGTAAATGTTAGTGGCAAGGTGAAACGCCCAATGTATTATGAAATGAAGCGTAACGAAAGTCTTGGCGCACTCATCAACTATGCAGGTGGTTTTGCTGGCGATGCCTACACGAAATCTGTTCGTGTAAGAAGAAAAACAGGTCGCCAATACTCTATATATAATGTAAACGAGTTCGATATGAACCGTTTTAGACTTTCTGATGAAGACTCTATCAGCGTTGATTCTGTTATACCACGCTACGAGAATATGGTGGAAATAAAAGGAGCCGTATTCCGTCCTGGTATGTACGAAGTAGGCGGACAGATTAACAGTGTACGTGCATTGGTAGAAGCAGCAGAAGGTCTTACAGAAGTAGCCTTCGGGCCGCACGCTGTAATGCACCGTATGAAAGCAGACCGCACACTGGAAGTAGTTTCAGTAGATGTAGAAGGCATTTTACTTGGAAAGGTTGCCGACATTCCTTTACAGAATGAGGACGTACTGTTTGTGCCGACGCGAACCGACGTACAAGAAGAGCAGATACTAACCATTTATGGAGAAGTGCAATACCCTGGCAAGTATAAATATGCCGATAACGAAACACTTGAAGACTTCATTTTGCAGGCAGGTGGATTAAAACAAACAGCATCTACGGTAAGAGTTGATGTTTCGAGAAGATTTGTGAATCCACAGGCAACGGCATCTGACTCTATCATTGCTCAAAGTTTCACATTCAGTTTGAAAGACGGTTTTGTCATTGATGGACAACCAGGGTTTATCCTTGCACCTTTCGACCAAGTATTTGTACGCAAGAGCCCTGGTACAACAAAACAACAGAATGTAAGCATTGAAGGTGAAGTACTGTTTGAAGGAAACTACTCGCTTACAGGTCGCAACACTCGCTTGACAGACATATTCAAAGCTGCAGGTGGTGCAACAGACTTAGCTTATATACAAGGAGCAAGATTGGAACGCAAACCTAACAAGATAGAGAAAATGCGTATGGAGGCTGTTTATAAGATGCAGATGGAACAGGAAAACAAGAGTTTCCTTGACCTTGCTGCGAAAAGTTCGAATGCAGCAGGCATTCTTCAGGCTTCACAACAAACGCAAGATTCACTGCTGAAGAAGTTTGAAATTCCAGAAAGCTACCCTGTTGGAATTGAATTAGACAAGGCATTGGCAGCACCAGGCAGCGATGCTGACCTTATTCTTCGAGAGGGCGACCGCATTATCATTCCACAATACAATGGTACTGTGAAAATCAATGGTGCAGTAATGTATCCAAACACAGTAAGCTACCGTGAAGGTAAAAACGTAGCCTATTACATTGACCAAGCAGGTGGTTTCTCTTCTGACGCAAAGAAAAGCCGCACCTATATATTATATATGAATGGTACACTTGCAAAAGTTGGACACAATGCTAAGGTTCGACCTGGTTGCGAAATCATTGTCCCAAGCAAGTCGCGCGCTAAGATGAGCCTTGCTGAACTCATGACCATCGGTTCAAGTACATCAAGTATGGCCGCCGTGCTGGCTACACTTGCCAACATCTTGAAATAAGAAAAATAGGCGGTACAAATATTACAAGATAAAATAGATTATGCAAAAAAATATTTGGCAAATGCTAAAGTGGTTGAAAGATAAAACAACAAAAAAAGATAAAAATAATTTGTCATCATCTGATAATAACAATGATGACAAATTAGAAAATAACGATAATATAGAAGATTCTCAAAACGAAACTGTTTGTGAAAATAAACAAGAAAAAGAGAAAGCAGAAGAATATACTGTGAGAAAGAAAAAGCACATAGAATTTGATTTATTTGGATTCTTTTTGGTTCTAAAGAAACGCTGGTGGGTAGTTGGAATCTTTACCTTAGTGTTTGGAACTTTTGGTGTTTGGGTTGCTTTTCAAATACCTCGCATTTATAAGGCAAACATTTTATTAGCCCCTGAAACGGCTAATAATAGTATGCTTTCAAACGTTTCTTCATTAGCAGCAATGGTTGGTCTTTATAATGATGCTAACCCAACGGGCGATGCAATTTATCCAGAAATTTACCCAGAGCTAATGAGTTCAAACGACTTTTTAGTTAATCTTTTTGACATAAAAGTTACAACACTCGACAAAAAGACCCAAACAACGTATTATGACTATCTTACCAACCATCAAGAAGAAACATGGTGGGGCAAAAAAATGAAAGTCTTTTCTGATTATATCAAAAAGAATTTCATGCAAAAAAATCAAATTACTCGTGGCGATTCTGTTCATGTAAACCCATTTGAACTGACAGAGAAACAGTCTTCAATAGTCAAATCAATGAGGGAAGACATTTTATGTTCAGTTGATAAAAAAACAAATATTATCAATATTGAAATTACAGCGCAAGACCCACTCGTAGCTGCAACAATGGCTGACTCTGTGAAAAATAAATTGCAAAAATCTATTACAAAGTATAAAACATCGAAAGCGAGAAACGATTTAAAATACATGGAGGGACTTTTTGCAAGTGCAAAAGCTGATTACGAGAAAGCAAGAAGAAAATATGCAGCGTATTGCGATGCAAACCAAGAGGCTATATTAGAATCTATCCGTTCTGAACAAGAAAATTTAGAAAACGATATGCAGTTGAAGTATAACATTTACACGCAACTCGTACAACAATTGCAAATGGCAAGAGCAAAACTTCAAGAAAAAGTACCAGCATTTACAGTTGTTCAATCGGCTTCTGTTCCTATAAAACATAGCAATACACCAAAAATTTATATTTTAGCGGTCTTTTTATTCATCGGTTGGATTATTTGCTCTACACTCTTAATTATAAAATATAGAAAAGAGATTCTTATTATAAGAAGTTAAAATGACAAAGAAGAAAGGAGAAGTTACTGTAAAAGAGATATGTGCCAAAAATAAATATAAATTTTTGGTATCAATCTTCATAGCTGTTATAGGAGCTTTTCTTTTCACTAATTCTATTCCAACACTCTATGATGCGCAAAAAAAGATTTCTATTGATGCCTCTGAAGATAAGGTTTTCAAAAGAGTAGATGCGCTTTCAATGGTTACGCAAAAGTTAGGACTCAAAGAAGGAAACGTAACAACAGAACCTATTATTTATAGAAAAATTTTAGAATCACCTTCTTTCCTTAATAGCCTTGCGGATATTACTATTTTAAAAAAAGGAGAAACATATTCAACACCATGGAGCGAATATCTACAAAAAGATTTTGTTCAACCATGGTGGAGCAAATATACTGGAAAGAAAAATATAAAAGAATTATTAAGAGAAAATGTAAAATGCGAAGTTAATTTGCATAATGGCATTATTACTTTGCAAACATCTGCACAAGAACCTTTTATCGCTTATCAACTTCTTGACTCTGTAGAACAACGATTGCAACAACATCTTACAAAATACTCCTTCGACAAGGCAAAAATTGATGTTGATAATAGAAAACAAGAATTGAATAACTCAAAAGAGCTATATGAAAAGGCAATGAGTAAATTGAATAAATTTCTTGATGCGAATAAAGATGTTGCCTTAGGTTCATTTAAAATAGAAGGAAACGCATTACAAAAAGAAGCTGATAAAGCATTGGCTAAATACAATCAAGCCATTCAGCAATATCAAATGGCAAAAATGCGATTACAACGTACTAAACCATATTTCATAACATTGGTTTCAAGCGAAATACCAAAAACTCCATCGCACCCAAAACTGCTGATTAATATACTGATATGGGTATTTTATGCCGTATTAGGAACTTTTTGGTGGGTAATGATAGGATATAAAATGAAAATAAGAAAGGAAAGAGTACCATGAATTCTGAATTAAGGACATCACGTTTAAAAAAGAATATTCTCTTTTCATTTTTAATTAAAGGTTGGGCTGGCATCATACAATTGTTATTAGTCCCAATCACTTTATTTTGCTTGGGTAATTACGAAAATGGAATATGGATGACTATCAGTTCTATTCTTATTTGGATAGATTCGTTAGACATTGGATTGGGCAATGGATTGAGAAATACTTTATCTGCTCAAATTGCTAACAATGAAATAGAAAAAGCAAGGGAAAGTGTTTCCTCTACTTTTTTTATGTTGGCTTTAATAATAATTCCAATTTGCATTCTATTAATACTTGCAATCAATTTCTTAGATGTTTATACATTGCTGAATATTGAGGAAAGCAAAGTTCCAAATCTTATTTCGGTACTCAGTTTATCAATAGCAATTGTAAGTGCAACTTTCATCTTTAAATTTATAGGGAATGTTTATTTGGCATTGCAGCTCCCAGCAGTAAATAATCTTTTAGTTGTAAGTGGACAAACTTTAACTTTGATTGGAATTTATATGCTGAATATTTTGAATATACACTCGCTAATGTTGGTGGCTTTATGTTATACGGCAGCACCGTTGATTGTCTTTCTCATAGCCTACCCTATTACTTTTGGACATTATTATCCAAATTTAAAACCCAATATTCAATACTTTAATAAATTTGCAATAGCGAATTTATTTAATATTGGCATGAAGTTTTTTATTTTACAAGTAGCAGGAGTTATCCTGTTTGCATCATCAAATGCCTTAATTTCGTATTTTTTCACTCCAGAAAAAGTAACTCTTTATGGCATAGCATACAGATATTTTTCAATTACAATGCTCTTATTCACTGTTATAGCTGCACCTTTTTGGAGTGCAACAACAGACGCTTATACACGTAAAGATTTTGATTGGATAAAAAAATCGATGCGTAAACTACACTTTTTGCTCATCAGTTTATTCATCATACTTGCCTTTATGATTATTTTCTCTGACCCAATTTATCATCTTTGGGTTGGAAAGAGTATAAATATCTCATTAGAATTATCTGCTTCAATGGCACTCTATATGTTTATTATCATTTGCAGCCTTTGTTATTCTTACATTTTAAATGGAATAGGTGCTTTGAAAATTCAGCTCATTTTTACCATCGGAGCAGCTTTGGCATATTTTCCAATTGCATACGGACTTTCAAAATTACTTGGAGTATGCGGAATTGTTCTTGCATTATCGATAGTAAATTTACCTGGCGCAATTGCAAACAGAGTGCAATATAGTAAAATTATGAACGGAACAGCTAAAGGAATTTGGAGAAAATAAAATGGTAGAACTCACAATTATTTTTCTTGGATTACTCTTGTTGGCTTTTGGAGTATTGAAAATTGGCGATATTTTTTCACCATGGTTCATAACAACAGGTATTTGGTTCTTCATTGTCGTGTTCTTCCAAATTTCATCAGGACTACTTTATCCTTTACAAGACCGCTTTTACATTTGCTTATCACTTTGGGTTCCTATCATGTGTTTTACGGGAATCATGACTTATTATGCTTTACCGAGTGTCAAATCCGAAATAGAACCAATAAGGAATGAACTTGAAATACATAAAACAATTTTCTTGATATTCTTTATAATCTCTATGATTTGTACGCCTTTGTACATTTATAAAATATATAAAGTGGTCATCATGTTCGGAACGCAAGACCTGTTATTTAATTTAAGAATTTTAGCAGGAGCAGAAGATGAAGACCCTTTAGCTAAGCTACTTAAATACATTAATGCAGTAAATCAAGCTCTTTATATTATAGCTATTTGGCGTTATCCTAAAATTAGCAAAACACAATTAACGCTTATAATTATAGCCAACTTTATGTGTGCCATTGCTATCATGGAGAAAGGTGCTTTATTCTTCATGCTTTTCACAACGCTTTTTACTCTTTATCAAAAGGAAAAAATAAAGATGCGTTCTATTTTACTATGGGGAGTCGTTATAATATTTGTTTTTTATGGCATAAATATCCTTCGTCGTTCTGCAGATGCAAAGGTATCTGATAATTCTACATTATTAGATTTTATTGCCATGTATATTCTTTCACCACCCGTGGCTTTTGAGCAAGTACAAGAAAAATTAACACCTCAATTTGGTTCACGCACATTTGCTTTCTTTTATGCAGTTGCTTCCAAACTTGGCTTTGGAAAGTTTGTGATAGAACCTAAATTACAAGAATTTGTATATGTGCCTATCCAAACAAACGTTTACACTGTATTTCAACCTTTTTTCCAAGATTTTGGTTACAAAGGAGTTGCTTTCTTTGCCTCAATTTATGGAACTTTCACAGGTTGGTTGTACAAACAAGCAAAAAATGGAGGAGCCATTTCAAAATGTATGTACACATATATTGTCGAAATTCTAATACTGCAGTTTTTTCAAGAAAACCTCATATTAAGTCTTTCGCTACTCTTCCAATACTTGATAGTCTTTACATTTATCTTACAAAAGAAGATAAAATTTGTAGTAAGAGCGTAATCTTCAAAAGGATATTTACAAGATGAATATATTTGTCATAATCGTACTTTACAACCCAACTGAAGAAGATTTGCAACATACCAAACATGTAGCAGAAATCGAAGCAGGATTTATTATAGATAATTCCGAAAAAGCATCACTTCCTAACAAAATAGGCAAGATGAATTATATCTGTAATAAAAAGAATTTAGGCATTGCGGAGGCACAAAATATTGCATTACAAAAGATTATCTCAGAAGATTCCGAATCGTATGTTGTGTTTTTCGACCAAGATTCAAGGTTTATTCCAACCTATGCAAAAGATATTGTTGCCGAATACATCAAAATAAAAAAAGAAATTCCCAATTTAGGTTTATTGGGACCAACCGTATTGAATAAAGAAACAGGAAAAGAATATAAATCAGCATTCCATAATGATGCTGAAAATATAAATAATTTTATTCCTCGCCGTGATGTTATTTCTTCAGGAAGTTGTGTTGATATAGATACATTAAAAAAGGTAGGGTTAAACGATTCAGCACTCTTCATTGATTTTGTAGACTTTGAGTGGTGCTGGCGTGCCCAAAAATTAGGCTTTATTTGTGGCATAACCGCTAATATTTGCATTGAACATAAAGTTGGTTCTAATGAAATTTCAATTGGAAATCACCATGTTATCATATCTTCTCCCATTAGAGAATATTATTCTTACCGAAATTATCAATGGCTGATAAGACGAAATTATGTGCCGCTTCAATGGAAAATAGCGCAAGGAGTTAAGCAATTCTTACGTTTTCTCTATTTCCCATTTGTTGTAAAAAATGGTAGAAAACATTGTAAATACATGATATTGGGCTTTAAAGATGGTATTTTAAGCCGACAAAAAATTGCACAATGAAAATAGGAGCATTAGTAATACTTTATAATCCGACAGAAGAAAACATTACCAATATTGTCAATTGTTTAGAAAAACAAGTTGATAAAATATGTATGGTTGATAATTCTGACAAAGATAATTCTCATTTATTAAGTATAGATGAGAAGATTATTTATTTTCCATTATGCCAAAATGTAGGCATTGCAGGAGCCCAAAATAAAGGAATAAAATATTTCATCGAACACCATTTCGATTATATTATTTCATGCGACCAAGACACAACCATAGGACAAGATGTTGTTAAAAGATTATTATCAACCACTTTACAACTTAAAAGCCAAAATATCAATGTTGGAGCAGTTGCCCCTATTGGTATTGACCATAACACCCAAAAGCCATTAAGTTATTCAACACCAAAAATAAAAGATATAACCGTTGGCAATTTAAGCCTCATGGAAGTTTATCACACGATGAACTCTATGTCGCTTATTAGTGTTGATTTATTTAAAAAAATAGGACTAATGGACGAAACTTTATTCATAGATGGCGTTGATTGCGAATGGTGCTGGAGAGCCAAACACCTTTTGAGCGCGCGTTTCTTCTACGACTATAACATTAAGATGAACCACACTTTGGGCATATCTACCAAAAAAATAGGAGGACGAGAAATCCACATAACACCATCATTTAGAATGTACTATCAATATCGAAATTTTATATGGCTTGCGCAAAGGAACTACACGCCCAAAAGGTGGATAATAAGAAATGGTATTAAATACATTTTTAAATTTTTTTATTATACAATAAAAAGTACTAACCGCCGTTCTTATATTAAAAACATTCTAAAAGGAATACGTGATGGAATATCAAGTCAAACAAAAAATTAAATTTTCTGTTTTAATGTCTGTCTATGCCAAGGAAAATCCAGAATGGTTGCGCCTTAGCTTAGATAGTGTATTTCATCAAACCCTTCCTCCTAATGAGGTTGTTCTTATAGAAGATGGACCTATTACGAAAGCACTTTCAGATGTTATAGAAGAGTTTAAATCCAAATACCATACACTTAAAGTTTTTCCACAAAAAGAAAACAAAGGTCTTGGGACAGCTCTTAATATTGGTTTGCAACATTGCTCCTACGAATTAGTAGCTCGTATGGACACAGACGACATTTGTCGTCCCAATAGATTTGAAAAACAAATAGAACTTTTTGAAAAAGATGCCGACTTAGATATTTGCAGTTCGCTAATAGATGAATTTGAAGGTAACATAAAAAATATTCGCTCTCAACGTCTATTACCTGAACATCATGAAGATATTATAAAATATGCCCACCAACGTTGTCCTGTAAACCACCCCACTGTAGTTTACAAAAAAAGCAAAGTTCTTGCAGCAGACGGCTATCAAGGATTTCCCGAAGACTATATCTTATGGATAAACATGATTATGAATGGTTGTAAATTTTATAACTTGCAAGAAAGTTTGCTATGGTTTCGGTTTTCTTACGATGTTTATCGAAGAAGAGGCGGCTGGAAATATGCAAAAAACGATATAAAAGCACAATGGAATTTCTATAAAATGGGGTTCACTTCATTTTCAGAATTTCTCACAAATGCTATTATAAGAGGAATTGTCCGCTTAGTTCCCAATTCACTTCGAGTTTTTACTTACAAATACCTTTTAAGAAAAAAATATGACAGAACTTAGACATTTACAGTTGGTCATTTTGCATATAATGAAAGATATTGATGCGCTTTGTGCCAAAAACAATATCGAATATAGCCTAAACGGAGGCAGTGCTATCGGTGCTATACGTCATAAAGGTTTCATTCCATGGGACGACGATTTGGATATACAAATGACACCTACCAATTATAAGAAATTTATCAAAGTGTGTAGAGAGCAACTTGATAAAGAAAAATATTATTTTGCAGAAGGTACAGTGGATTGGCCACTCGATTTTTGCAAAATAAAACTACGTGGCACAAAGATGATTGAGGCCGAAGGTTATGGTGGGAAAGAAAATGAATTAGGAATATTTGTTGATATTTTTCGTGTCGATGGTGCTGCGCCTACTAAAATAGGAAGATATTGGCAATATTTTTGTGCAAAATATAGAACAGCTTATCTTATTAATCAACGTGGATATAATTCTGCTTCTCTCCTAAAAAAGATAGTAATGTTCCTTTCTTTTCCACAAAAATTCAAGCCTATCCGCAATTTTTTCAAACATGAAAAAGAAAAATATGATGGTGAAGAAACAGGTTATTATGGACTTCTATCTGAATATACAAAAGTAAACCATTGCTTTTTTCCAAAACATATTTTTACGAATGGCACTATAAAAGTAGATTTTGAAGATACTAAATTGTCTATTTTAAAAGAATATGATGCTTATTTAAAGCAAGTTTTTGGCAATTATATGCAACTCCCTCCTTTAGAAAAACAAGTTTGTGAACATCACAACGGAGTAGATTTTGGTCAGTATTAAATAGCGGTAAAAGATTTCAAAGAAAATGCAAGCAATAATTTTAGCAGCAGGAATGGGTCGCCGTCTTGGCGAAATAACAAAAGAAAATACAAAATGTATGCTTTCTATTAATGGTAAACGCTTAATAGATAGAACATTGGAACAATTAGCAAATAATGGCATACAAAAAGTTATCATTGTTGTTGGCTATAGCGCAAAAAATCTTATTGAACATATTGGAAACCGATATGAAAAGTTTTTTGATATAGAATTTATTAACAATCCGATATTTGATAAAACAAACAACATCTATTCGCTTGCACTTGCAAAAGAGAAGATGATTGAAGACGATACCATTCTTTTTGAATCTGATTTAATATACGAAGAAAGTGTCTTGCAAATGGCTATTGAAAGCCCCTACCCTAACCTCGCATTGGTTTCTAAATGGGAATCATGGATGGACGGAACAGTTGTACAAATTGATGAACAATATAATATTATTAATTTCATCAATAAAAAGGCTTTCAGCTACAGAGATGCAGAAACTTATTATAAAACGGTCAATATCTACAAATTCAGCAAAGAATTTTCTAAACAAAAATATATTCCTTTTTTAAATGCTTATTGTGAAGCACAAGGAAATAATGAATATTACGAACAAGTATTGCGTGTAATAGCATTTCTCAACTCTCAAGATGTAAAGGCATTACCTATTGGTAATAAGAAATGGTACGAAATTGATGATATTCAAGATAAGGATATTGCAGAAACAATTTTTGCCAACAATGATGACGAACAACTTGCAAAAATGAATAAACGCTATGGTGGTTATTGGCGTTTTCCACAATTATTAGATTACTGTTACCTGGTAAATCCTTACTTTCCACCTAAACGAATGCTGGAAGAAATGCGTGCCAACTTTGACACACTCCTCACTGAATATCCTTCAGGAATGGGTGTAAACTCCTTGCTTGCAGGAAAATATTTTGGTATCAAACAAGAATATATAGTAGTAGGAAATGGTGCTGCCGAACTTATAAAAAGTCTTTTGGAAAGAAATATAGGCAAAATAGGTATTGTACTTCCTACTTTTGAGGAATATCCTAATCGATATTCTAAAGAAGACATCATTGCTTTTGTCCCTGACAACAAGGATTGTGCTTATAATTCATCGGATTTAATAAAGTTTTATGATAATAAACCTATAAAAACTTTGCTTCTTATCAATCCTGACAACCCTTCGGGCAATTTTATTCCAAAGAAAGAAGTTTTAGAATTAGCAGAATGGACAAAAAATAAAGGTATCAAATTTATTGTTGATGAATCTTTTGTTGATTTCTCCGATGACTTTCGCAACAATTCACTTCTTGATAACGCTACACTCAGCACATATAAGCATCTTTTTGTTATGAAAAGTATTTCAAAATCATATGGTGTTCCAGGTTTGCGCTTAGGCATTTTGGCAAGTTCTGATACCCAAACCATTGATTACATAAAGAAAGATGTAAGTATATGGAATATCAATTCATTTGCTGAATTTTATATGCAAATATTTAACAAATACAGCAGTGTCTATGATGCAGCCTGCGAATGTTTCATTGCAGAACGCACTCGCTTTGCAAAACGATTGGAAGAAATAAATTGGCTTCGAGTAATTCCTTCGCAAGCCAACTATTTCCTTTGTGAAGTTAAAACGCCTCATACATCAGCCGAAATAACAAAACGACTTTTAAAAGAGCATTCTATACTTATCAAAGATTGTAATAGCAAGCAATCGTTAGAAAACAAAAATTTTATACGAATAGCAATTAGAAACGAAATAGATAACGAACAGCTTATTAAAGCTTTTAAACAGCTGTAAAATTTTAACAAATATAAAAATACTTAAATTCGTATTTTTAGTAACTTTACAGGCGCATTTAAATAAAATAAGAAATGAAAATTTACATACTAATTAGTCTTTTAGCCTTTACTTTGAGCATCACATGCGGCTTTATCTTCATTCCCCGCATTCTGAACTTTTGCAAAAATAGGAACCTATACGATATACCTAATCAACGAAAAGTTCATAAAAATGCCATTCCACGATTGGGTGGCGTATCATTTTTGCCGAGTATGCTGATTGCTACGATTATAGCTTTATTGGCTTGGTCGTATACCAACGATGGAAAGAAAATAGAAATTAGCCCTTGGACTATCTATTTTGCTTTGGGATTGTTTATCATTTACGCCATAGGACTGATAGATGATGTTTTTGGAGTAAGTGCGAAAAAGAAGTTTTTAGCACAGATTTTTGTTTCATCGCTCCCTCCTATCGCTTGGCTTTATATCAATAATTTTTATGGCTTTCTGGGCATTGAGCAAGTTTCATTTTGGGTTGGTGCGCCGCTAACGGTGTTTATTTTGGTTTTCATCATGAACGCTATCAATCTTATTGATGGCATTGATGGCTTATCGGCAGGACTTTCGCTCATTGCCCTCGTCGGTTTCTTCTATTGTTTTTTTAGTGAAAGCATTTGGATTTATAGCATTTTAATTGCTGGACTCATTGGTGTGCTTATTCCATTCCTTTATTATAATGTATTTGGAGATGCAGAAAAAGGTCAAAAAATATTCATGGGCGATTCTGGTTCTTTGACTTTAGGTTATATATTGGGTATTCTTTTGGTAAAATTTAGCATGGATACTCCTTTGGTGAAAGATTACAAAAGAGTATCAATATTCTTAGCTATGACGCTGATGATGGTACCAGTATTCGATGTTTGCAGAGTGGTCATCGTTAGAAAGTTGCATGGACATAATATTTTTCAACCTGATAAGAATCATATTCACCATAAATTTATGCGTGCAGGCTTAACCCAACACCAATCGTTAGCTGCAATTTTAGGCATGGCAATTACCTTTATCGTATTGAATGTATCGCTATACTCAATTTTTGATACAACCATTTTAATTTTGGGAGATATTGTGATTTACACACTTTTTCATCTTTTACTATTGAATCGATGGATTAGGAAAAACAAACAATTGCCTTTTATGGAATAAAGGAACGAAGAAATAAACAACAATTATTTTATACGAAAAACGAGAGCAGCGCTCTTGAAATGGAAATAGGCTCTTTCGGATTATAAAACACCTTGTTTTACACTCCAAAAGAGCCTATATTATTTTGGGAACCAATAAATTAAAACCGAAGACCTATTGCTTAGAACTTTTTAAAGTACAATTTGTAGGTTTCAGTAGCCAAAGTTAATTCCTTTTTACCTTTCGCAAATTCAATGGTGAATGTAGTATTCATTGCATTGATGCCATAGAACGCAAGTAAAGTTGGTTCTGTCAAAGGCTTATCACCATGATCACGGTCGTAGAGATAAGGATTGTTAAGCTCTAAAATACTGCCATTCAAGTTGTAATGATACAAGATGCGTGGTTGCGTACCGATTTTATCTTCTATCTGTAACAACTTAGCTTGAAACGACCAGAATATTTGTTTTTCAGCAACATCAACTGTTTGTCCATTCTGCTCCATTGCTGTGCATTTCCACATTCCTTCTAAATCGCCAGGAGTGTTATCAGTATCTAACGAACAACTGGTAATACCGAGCATTGCAAGCAAAGAAAAAAGAAGTTTAATATATTTTTTCATTGTACGATATACTTAGAAAATTCCACTTTTTGAGATTGTAAATTGAAAGCCATAGTTTATTCCGCCCAATATAGCACCGAAATCCATGCCGTAAGCAGCTTTCAAACTTATTCCATTGAGCCACTTATGGGATATACTATGCAGTAAATAAGACGTTTCAGCCAATAAACTCACGTTGTGATGCTTGTCGTTGTAAGGTCTATTATAAGTGCCTAAACCTTCTTGATAGGTTGCAAGAAATCGCCAATTAAGGTATTCGTTTGGAGTTCCAGCCAATCCTAAATGATAAGCCACGAAGCGATTGTCTTTAAAACTAATCGTTCCGTCCTCATTATAGATAGGTGAGCGGAAGAGAGGGTTGCCCATTGCTTGCCCCCAATGTTGGTTGCCCGTGTAAATATAATGATTATAGAAATTGTCTTGACCACCAATATGGTCAGCAATAGTAATGGTATGGTCATGGTAAATTGGACCGCTTTGATATTTTGTGTACATATATTCCAATACGATTGAATTCAACCAACTATCTTGACGATACTTATATTCAAATCCAATGAGCCAATCTTTCAAGTCATAAACCAAATATTTATGCTTTTTCTTTTGTTGCCATTCTTCACCTTCACCATAACCATCATAATCTAATTGAAACATAGCCGAATGGTCTTCGAAGTATTTGTCAGCATAAAGGGCATAACTTTTTGTTTCGCCATCGTATTGCAGACGAGCCAACCACGAGCCTAATTGATTGCCTTCTGCATTTTGATAAGTTATTTCAGTTACATCAGCACCACCAGGAATAAAGGCATTCCAAAAAGCTTGAAAGTTATTATGCCCTTTTAAAGTTTCCATCTGCCCGTCAGAAGTAGGTCGATAAGCAGTACCACCAAAGGTTGAAACCATTTCTAATCCTATTTGTAAAGACCAAGGAGAGAACACTTCTTCATTGCCAATCTTTAAAAATCCAGATTTAGAATGGTAAAGCACATCATCAGCATATTTGCTTTGCTTATTGGTAAAATCGTGTTGCCAATTTTGGTCTGTCATCTTTCCATATGCCAGATGCCCCTTGAAATGAAACCAACCATTGCCAAAAGGCAGTGTCCAATAGTTTGGTAAAGATAAACGAACCTGTGGAACGGGGCGAGCATTAATACCTAACGTTTGAGAACCTGTACTTAAAAGATTGTTTTTCAACTCCATAGGTTGCTCTTTCGCACCAATTGTCAATGCGCC
Source organism: Prevotella disiens JCM 6334 = ATCC 29426 (assembly GCF_000613345.1). Classification (GTDB taxonomy): domain Bacteria; phylum Bacteroidota; class Bacteroidia; order Bacteroidales; family Bacteroidaceae; genus Prevotella; species Prevotella disiens. The sequence continues at coordinate 81,964 of NZ_BAIS01000001.1, forward strand.
ATGAAGCCAACGCCCCTCGATATAGGCTTGTTGAACAACAAAATTTGATGTATAATTTAGTGGAGCCGCTATATCAATACCATAGCCAATCCCCCATTTCCGTCCCTCATCAACAGAAAGTGGACGCTCTATTGCTGTGCGAAAATAGCCATTTGTCTTATCCAATGAACTCAATCCAAACTTATTGGCATTAAGCCACAAAGGCGTTTTCGTATTAGAAAAACTACCTTGCGTCTCAACTTTGTAATTTATAGCCTTAAAAACACGAGCTTTCACTGTATCTTTCTGCACTTGCACGTCATATTGAGCAAACATGGGCATGCTGATAAGCAATACAGAAAAAGCGAAAAAAAGTCTTTTCATTTTTATTTTTTATGTAGATATTTGGTGCAAAAATACATATTTTTTTAGTAATAACGATAAAAAAGTACCAACATAATTAAAACTCTGTCAAATTAAAATATTTTCCTTAGGGACATAAGAAAAAACAAGTTTATTAAGGCGGTATTCACAGATTTTTACTATCTTTGCAAGTTGAAAGTTAGTAGACTGTAAAAACAATAAAATTAAAAGATATAATCGTGACTGAGACAAAGTATATTTTCGTAACAGGCGGCGTTGTTTCCTCTCTTGGAAAGGGAATTATATCATCGTCAATTGGTAAACTTCTTCAAGCAAGAGGTTACAATATTACCATTCAAAAGTTTGACCCCTATATCAATATCGACCCGGGTACGCTGAATCCGTATGAACACGGAGAGTGTTATGTAACGGTCGATGGTATGGAGACAGACTTAGATTTAGGTCATTACGAAAGATTCACAGGTATTCAGACCACAAAAGCCAACTCGATGACAACTGGACGCATCTATAAAAGTGTTATTGACAAGGAAAGACGTGGCGACTACTTGGGTAAAACCATTCAAGTTGTACCACATATTACCGATGAAATAAAGCGTAATATCAAGCTATTGGGTCAAAAATACCATTACGACTTTGTCATTACAGAGATAGGTGGAACCATTGGTGATATTGAATCAGCACCATTCCTTGAGGCAATACGCCAAATGAAATGGGAATTGGGCAAACGAGCCATTAACCTTCACCTTACTTATGTGCCTTATTTAAAAGCAGCAGGCGAAGTAAAGACAAAGCCAACACAACATAGCGTAAAAGAATTGCAAAGTGTTGGAATACAGCCTGACATATTAGTTTTGCGTACTGATGAGCATCTTGAAGATGACATTCGCAAGAAAGTGGCTGCATTCTGCAATGTTGATTTGGATTGTGTGGTGCAAAGCGAAAACTTGCCAAGCATCTACGAAGTGCCTATTAATATGCAAGAACAAGGACTTGACGCAGCTATTTTGCGCAAATGTGGCGAAGAAGTGAAGCCTACACCTGAATTGGGACCATGGAAAGCTTTCCTTGACAAATTAAATAAAGCCACAAAAGAAGTTCATATAGGATTGGTTGGCAAATATGATTTGCAAGATGCTTACAAAAGTATTCGTGAAGGATTGCTCCAAGCAGGTACTTACAATGACCATAAAACCCAACTCCATTTCGTTAATTCAGAACATCTGACTGACGAAAACATCGCAGAAGAAATGAAAGGACTTGACGGCGTAGTCATTTGTCCAGGCTTCGGTCAACGCGGAATTGAAGGAAAATTGGTTGCGATTAAATACACCAGAACCCACAATATACCAACATTTGGTATTTGTTTAGGCATGCAAATGATGGTAATCGAGTTTGCCCGCAATGTTTTAGGCTACTCCGATGCGAACTCACGCGAGATGGACGAAAAGACTATCCATAACGTTATTGACATTATGGAAGAACAAAAGAACATCACCAATATGGGTGGCACAATGCGTCTTGGTGCTTACGAATGTGTTTTGCGCCAAAACTCACATGTTTTCAATATTTATAAAGCAGAGCATATACAAGAACGTCATCGCCACAGATACGAATTTAACAACAATTTTGAAAAAGAATTTGAACGTAACGGCATGATGTGCGTGGGTAGAAATCCAGAAAGCGACTTGGTAGAAATAGTAGAAATACCTTCGCTTAAATGGTTTATAGGAACACAATTCCACCCTGAGTATCAATCAACTGTACTCAAACCACACCCTCTTTTCCTCAATTTCATTAAGACAGCAATAGAAAATAAGAAAAAATAAGAATGGATAAAAATACTATCGCAGGGTTTGCACTTATTGCCCTCGTTCTATTTGGTTTCGCATGGTGGCAGCAACCTTCTGAAAAAGAACTTGCTCAACAACGTACAGAGTTTGTAAAAGACTCTATAGCCAATGCAAAAAAAATTGCAAAACAAAAAAAGGAAGTAGCACAAACTGCCAATAAAACCATTGCAGCTAATGCCGATACAACAGCTTTATTCTATGCTGCCGCAAATGGAACAGCACAAAATATTGTTCTGAAGAATAATAAAGTAGAATTAACCCTCAATACCAAGGGAGGCGTTGTTAGACAAGCGATTATAAAAGGCTATACGGGACACAACGTAACCAGTAAAGACCGAAAAACAGACAAGCAAGATGTTACACTTTTCAGTGGGGCTGACCAAGAATTAAACTTTATCTTGGCAACAAAGCAAGATAACATCGAAACAAAAAACATGTATTTCACACCTTCAAATGTTACCGACTCTACGGTAACCCTTACTGCTACGGACAAGAGCGGTAAGACATTGGTGTTGGACTACAAACTAAAATCACCTTATTTGCTTAGTTTGAACATCAAGGCAACAGGTATGAATGGATTGTTCAAGCCAGGTGAAAACCAACTACTTATTGATTGGCAAGAAAAATGTAAGCAACAAGAATTGGGTTATACCTTTGAAAATCGTTACGCCACACTTACATACAAAGAGAGCGAAGGTAGTACCGATTATTTAAGTGAAACAAAAGAAGATGAAAAAGCTACGGAAGAAAGACTTGATTGGGTAGCTTTTAAAAACCAATTCTTCTCAGCTGTAATGATTTCTAAAGATGGTTTTGCAACAGGAGCAAAACTAAAAAGTATACCACAACAGAAAGAATCACATTATCTCAAGCAATATCATGCAAGCATGAATACTGCTTTCGACCCAACAGGAGCAAAAGCTTCACAATTTGAATTCTACTTTGGTCCTAATGATTTCCGCTTACTTCAAAGCGTAGAGAATCAAAGTACATTTGGGAAAAGCCTTGATATGCAACGCCTTGTATATCTTGGTTGGCCATTATTCCGCATTATCAACCGTTGGTTTACTATCTATGTTTTCGATTGGCTGAGCAAATTATTCCCGATGGGCGTAGTACTTATACTCATTACTTTACTCTTGAAGTTTATTACCTTCCCGATGGTAAAGAAAAGCTACATGAGTTCAGCTAAAATGCGCGTATTAAAGCCAAAACTTGACGAAGCAACAAAACAATACAATAAGCCTGAAGACCAAATACAAAAGCAACAAGCCATGATGCAGATGTATTCAGAGTATGGCGTTAGTCCACTTTCAGGTTGTTTGCCTATGCTTATTCAAATGCCAATTTGGATTGCGATGTTCAATTTCGTGCCAAATGCAATACAACTTCGTGGAGAAAAATTCTTATGGATGGACGATTTGAGTACATTTGACCCTATTATTTCATGGAGTCAGAACCTTTGGCTCATTGGGGACCATATTTCTTTAACATGTATTCTATTCTGTGCTACGAATATCCTTTATTCATGGTTCACTATGCAACAACAGAAAGACCAAATGGTAGGACAACAAGCTGAGCAAATGAAGACGATGCAATGGATGATGTACCTTATGCCAGTATTCTTCTTCTTCATGTTCAACGACTATTCATCAGGTTTGAATTTCTACTATTTCATTTCTCTATTTTTCTCTGCTGCCATTATGTGGACATTACGCAAAACAACAGACGATGAAAAATTGCTGTCAATCTTGGAAGCGCGTAGAGCTGAGAACAAAAAGAATCCTAAAAAGAAAGGCGGATTGGCTGCTCGCATGGCTGCTTTGCAAGAAATGCAACAACAGCAACAAGAGGAACTTAAACGCAAAAGAGAAGAGCTTAACCGAAAAAAATAATAAAATCTATGAACAAAAACATCTCATTAACAATTGCAACTGCATTGATTATGAACAGTGGAGCAGCATTGGCACAGAATGTCAATATTGGAAAGAGCAATGTTACGCTTAAAAGCGACATTATGACCCCTGAAACGATGTGGGAAATGGGTCGTGTTGGAAGTGCGAAAGCAAATCCTGACGGTAGTAAAATCATTTATCAAGTGGGTTATTATAGCGTTAAAGAAAATAGAGGACACCAAGTTCTTTACATTATGGACGCTAACGGAAAGAACGCAAAATTGTTGACAACATCAGCTAAAAGCGAGACCAGCGCAGAATGGCTTAATAACAATACTATCGCATTTATGTCAGGAGGACAAGTTTGGACGATGGATAGTAACGGGGGAAATAGAAAGCAAATTTCAAATTCTGAAATTGAAATTGAAGGTTTTGCTTTCTCTCCTGATAGAAAACAAGTTGTGCTTTTAAAGAGCATTCCTTATTATGGCTCTATCAAGAAGAACCCTGACGACCTTCCAAAGACAACTGGCATGGTCGTTACCGATATGAATTATCGCCATTGGGATCACTGTGTACAATCAATTGTTCACCCATTCCTTGCCAATGTTGTAGCTGACGGAAGCATTAACGAAGGCTACGATATATTGGAAGGTGAACCATACGAAAGTCCTTTGGCACCATTTGGTGGCATTGAACAAATAGCATGGAGCAAAGATTCAAAGTCTATTGCTTATACTTGCCGTAAGAAAGAAGGCGTAGATTACGCAACTTCAACCGATGCCGACATTTACCTTTATAATATAGCAAACAAAAAATCAGTCAATCTTTGTAAGCCTGCTGGCTATGTTGCTCCTAAAAAGGATATGACAAAGAGTTTGAGAAATCAAGCTGTTAATAACCAATCAGGTGATTTTAACGTGGGTTATGATGTAAATCCTAAGTTCTCTCCTGACGGAAAGTATATTGCTTGGCAAAGTATGAAGCACGATGGCTACGAAAGCGACCGTAATCGTCTTTGCGTTTACGAACTTGCGACGGGCAAAAAGACTTACGTTAGCGAAGCTTTCGACTCAAACGTTGATAGCTACGTTTGGGCTCCAAACTCTAAAGATTTCTACTTTATTGGTGTTTGGCATGCAGTACAAAATATTTACCAAACCAATCTTAAAGGTGAAGTAAAACAACTTACAGAAGGACAACATGATTATGTAGACGTTTCATTGCTTGGCAATAGCGGTAAAAAATTGCTTGCTATGCGTCAAAGCCACCAAATGCCAACAGAAATTTTTGTCGTGACTCCTTCAAAGAAAGAGAAGATGAGCGAACAAGTTCAGATTAGTTTTGAAAACAAAGCTATTCTCGACCAACTCACAATGGGCAAGTCAGAGGCACGTTGGACAAAAACAACTGACGGGAAAGACTTATTGTATTGGGTAATCACTCCTCCTCATTTCGACCCAAATAAGAAATATCCAGCATTGTTGTACTGCCAAGGTGGTCCACAAAGTCCTGTTTCTCAATTCTGGAGTGTACGTTGGAATTTCCAAATGATGGCAGCAAATGGTTATGTTATCATAGCTCCTAACCGCCGTGGTTTGCCAGGTTTCGGTAGCGAATGGAACGAAAAGGTTAGCCAAGATTGGACAGGTCAATGTATGAAAGACTATCTTTCAGCAATTGATGATGCCGCTAATAATCTCCCTTATGTAGATAAAGACCGCCTCGGTGCCGTTGGTGCATCATTCGGTGGCTTCTCTGTATATTGGTTGGCTGCTAACCACAACAAGCGTTTCAAGGCTTTCATCTCTCACGATGGTGCTTTCAATCTTGAAAGTATGTATACTGACACTGAAGAAGCATGGTTCAGCAATTGGGAATACGATGATGCTTATTGGAACAAAGACCTTACTGATGCTGCAAAACGCACTTACGATTATAGTCCACACAAAATGGTAGACAAATGGGACACTCCTATTCTCTGCATTCATGGCGAAAAGGATTATCGTATCAATGCTAACCAAGGTATGGGTGCATTCAACGCTGCTCGCCTCCGTGGCATTCCAGCAGAATTGCTTTTATTCCCTGATGAAAACCACTGGGTATTGAAACCACAAAATGGTATTCTTTGGCAACGTACATTCTTTAATTGGCTTGACCGCTGGTTGAAGAAGTAACCAACGTTTAATTTTAAAATTGAAACAAAATATTAAAAATATAAATATTATGACAGACCAAATTCAAAAAACTCTTAGAGACTCGGCTGGTGCACGTTGGACTGCCCTTTTGCTTTTGTCTCTTGCAATGTTCTGTTCTTACATTTTTGTGGACATCTTGTCTCCTATTAAAGACTTGATGCTTTCACAACGTGGTTGGGACTCAACAGCATTCGGAACAATGCAAAGTTCTGAAACCTTCCTCAACGTGTTCGTATTCTTCCTCATCTTTGCGGGTATCATTCTCGACAAGATGGGTGTACGCTTCACTGCTCTCCTTTCAGGTGCCGTAATGCTTACAGGTGCTTGTATCAAGTATTATGCCATTAGCGAAAGCTTTATGGGTAGTGGACTTGAAGCATGGTTTACTAACAATTTGAACCATATTCCTTTGTTTGAACAATTAGGTGTTTCTCCTTTCTATGAAGGTATGCCTGCTTCTGCCAAACTTGCTGCCATTGGCTTCATGCTCTTTGGTTGCGGTACAGAAATGGCTGGTATCATGGTTTCTCGTGGTATCGTAAAATGGTTTAAGGGTAAGGAAATGGCGCTTGCTATGGGTTCTGAAATGGCACTTGCTCGTTTGGGTGTTGCTACTTGTATGATTTTCTCACCATTCTTCGCTAAGTTGGGCGGCAACGTTGATGTTTCTCGTTCAGTAGCTTTCGGTGTTGTTCTCATTTGTATCGCTGTAATCATGTTTGTTGTTTACTTCTTCATGGATAAGAAACTCGATTCACAAACAGGCGAAGCTGAAGAACAAGAAGAACCATTTAAAATTAGCGACCTCGGACAGATTCTCAGCAGTATGGGTTTCTGGTTGGTCTCTTTGCTTTGCGTTCTTTATTACTCTGCAATTTTCCCATTCCAAAAGTATGCGGTAAATATGTTGCAATGTAACTTAACTTTCACTCCTGTTGAAGAAGGTTCTTTCTGGGGTTCAACACAAGTAACAATCGTTCAATATGGTGTGATGTTGGTAGTAGCTGCAACCGCTTTCATGTTCAACTTTATGAAGAACAAGAGCGTTAAGTACTCAGTACTTTGCATCTCTATCCTTTCTCTCATTGCTTATTGCTACATGGGTTATATGCGTCAATCAGCTGAATCAATCTTTGCTGTGTTCCCATTGCTAGCTGTAGGTATTACACCTATCCTTGGTAGCTATGTTGACCACAAGGGTAAGGCTGCTTCAATGTTGATTCTTGGTGCTATATTGCTCATTAGCTGCCACCTTACATTTGCCTTTATCCTCCAATGTTCAAGGGTAACACTATTGGTGGTGTCATCATCGCTTACATGACAATTCTTGTACTCGGTGCTTCTTTCTCACTCGTACCAGCTTCATTGTGGCCAAGTGTGCCAAAGCTCGTAGACCCAAAGATTATTGGTTCAGCTTATGCACTTATTTTCTGGATTCAAAACATTGGTCTTTGGTTGTTCCCATTGCTTATCGGTAAGGTACTCGATAATTCTAATGTAGGTGTAACCGACCCAACAAAGTATGATTACACAAACCCATTGCTCATGCTTGCAGGTCTTGGTGTAGCTGCTTTGGTAATCGGTATTTTCCTCAAGGCTGTTGACAAGAAGAAGGGTCTTGGCTTGGAATTGCCAAATATCACAGAAGAATAAATTTTTATTCAAACTACAATAAAAAAAGACTGAACTCTTACGGGTTCAGTCTTTTTTCATTTTATAGCAAAATTATTGGTTCGAAAATAAAACCTATTGTTTCATAATGAAAAACCCATTGTTTTGACACTCAAAATAGTCTATTTCAAAATTCGGAGATGATGAAACACAGATGGAATGTATCAAAGAATATTTATCAACTCTGAAAAACTTTTTAAAATGACAAGTCTTTCATGTTCATATTCCTCGGCCATTTCATGCTGCCAAAGCGTTTGGGAAGGAAGATAAATAGCTGAACCACCCAATTGCAAGACTGGGTCTATATCGGAACGGAACGAATTGCCTACCATAACTAAGTCTTCAATAGTACAATCAAAACGCTTGCAAAGGTTTAAATATTCTTTTTGAGTTTTATCGGACACTACTATTATTTCATCGAACAACTCCGATAGCCCTGACCGCTTTAGTTTATTCTCTTGGTCTAATAATTCTCCTTTTGTAAACACGATTGTTTTATAGTTGCCTTCCCTTTTCTTCAACGTTTTAAGCGTAGCCACCACATTGGGTAAAGGCGTTGCAGGCATGTTTAATAGTTCCTTTCCTAAAGTCATTATCTCCCCTACTTTCTCAGTTGGTAAACTGCCATGACTTATAGCAATGGCATTCTCTATCAACGATAATATAAATGCTTTACAGCCATAACCCAAACTTGGCATATTGGCACTTTCGATTTTAAAAAGCGAAGCTGAAATATCATCAGGCGAACCATAATCGGATAAGATTGTAGTATATTTTTCTTCCACAACATCAAAATAGGATTGGCAATCCCATAATGTATCATCGGCATCAAAAGCAAGGAGCTTTATTCGTTTCGCATCTATCATACGACAAAATTACAAAATAATTCTCAAAATATAATTGCGTTTTTAGTAAATACTACAATATTTCTGCTACCCTACTCAAAGTTTTTTCTGTTAAATCATAATTATTTTGCCTATTTATTTTATTAGTTAGGATTAACTAACTAATTTTATAGCATCAAATTTAATGCTTATCATTTTAGCATAATGCATCATATAAACATCTGAACGATAGAAAGCAATCATACAATGAATGAAAAAATAGTAACAGCCATCTCACTTTTTTCACGCTTGATTACGGAATCTGAATCAAAAGCAAAAAGTCTTTTTGATGTAAGCGACCTTACCTCTTCACAATTGAACTATCTGAAACAATTGGCGAATTAGGAAATCCTAACGTTACAGAACTTTCTGTGGCATTAGGCGTAAAAAACATCAGTAATAGGGGTTATAGATAAACTAATAACCAAAGGTTGTGTCTACAAAACTCATACCGATAACGACCGCTGTCCCTCTCATTTACACTTGACAGATATAGGTGAGCAACTTAATCAACGCCATATTTATGCCCACGAGAATGCAAAAACAACCACAGAGTTTCCCGAAGAATATCACGATATTATTGAGTTTGGAATCCTTTCCAGCCAAACAAATCCATTTGACCCAATGGAAAAAGCCATTGTAAAACTCGGATATGATTTTCTTGAACATACCGAACATATCCATACAAACGTAAGCATCCAATTTGCACATTTAGGAATTAAAGAAGTTATCACTTCGATTGTAATAGGAGCGTTAACCATAACGTGGTTTGAGCTTTACAAATGGAAGCATAGACGACAAATTAACAACACCCAATAGCAAATAAAGCATTATCATCGCCCATGAACATATTTTAAACAAATTATGTTCATGGGCGAAAAATAAATAATTATCTTTGCACTTGTTGGCAATATCGTTGGGTTCAGCTACATTTTTGCTTTCATACTATTTAAAAGAACAAAGTTTAAATCCGAAACATGACACTTCAACAACTAGAATATGTAATGGCAGTTTACCGATGCAAACATTTTGCAAAGGCAGCCGAATATTGTAACGTTACACAACCTACACTGAGTTCAATGATTCAAAAGCTTGAAGACGAACTTGGAATTAAAATATTCGACCGTAGCAAGCAGCCTATTCACCCAACTGCTGCGGGACAACTTGTCATAGAACGAGCTTGGAACATACTTGTCAGAGCAAAACATCTCAAAGAAATTGTTGAAGAAGAGCGCAAATCTATTACGGGAACGTTCAATGTAGCTATTTTGCCGACAATAGCCCCTTATCTGCTTCCTCGTTTTCTTCCTCAACTCATGAACGAATACCCCGAAATGGATATTCGAGTTACAGAAATGAAGACTGAAGACATTCATAAAGCACTCAAACACGGAGATATTGATGCAGCCATATTAGCCAAACTTGATGGACAAGATGACTTTAAAATGCACCAACTCTACGTTGAAAAGTTCTTCGTTTACGTTTCTAAAAACGATAATTTGTTTAACAAACAAAACATACGCACCACCGATTTAAGTGGCGAATTTCTTTGGTTGCTTGATGAAGGGCATTGTTTCCGCGACCAACTTGTAAAGTTTTGTCATCTAAAATCAGCTGTAAAAAGCAAAAAAGCCTATAATCTTGGTAGCATAGAAACTTTTATGCGAATCGTTGAAAGCGGAAAAGGTGTAACTTTTATTCCCGAATTGGCACTACAACAATTCACCGATGTGCAGAAGGAATTAGTACGACCCTTCGCCCACCCTATTCCAACACGCAGTATCGTTCTTTTAACCCAAAAGAACTACATCAGAACAACCCAATTGCAATTGATTATTGACAGAATTCAAGCATCAATCCCAGCTGAAATGCTCCAATCTGGTAAAATAAAAACATTGTAAGCAACAACAAAAATTTACTGCAAACCCGCCCATAGCGCCCTCTTATTGTATAGTGCAGATTGCAATATACCACTTAGGGGCTGATATGCCATTTGGGTACATGTTATTTTGTGTAAAATCTTCGTCATTTTCAATCTTTTTTTATAATTTTGAACTCGCAAACGTTTTAGGAAACATAACTAACTCATTCGTAAGCAATAGGAAGTTATGAAAGGGATAACCAAATTAAACGTCTGAAAAATAAACATTATCCTCATACTTTAACGTTCAAAAGAAAAAACTTTTTAAATAATATATATACAAAGGTAAAAATTATGAAGATTGAAAAAGTACATGCTCGTGAGATTATCGACTCACGTGGTAACCCTACAGTTGAAGTTGAAGTAACTCTTGAAAATGGTATAATGGGACGTGCAAGCGTACCATCAGGCGCATCTACTGGAGAAAACGAAGCACTTGAACTTCGTGATGGAGACAAAGATCGTTTCTCAGGTAAGGGAGTTTTGAAAGCAGTAGAAAACGTAAACAACATCATTGCTCCTGCATTGAAGGGTTTCTGCGTAACAGAACAACGTGCAATCGACTATAAAATGTTGGAAATCGATGGTACTCCTACAAAGAGTAAGCTCGGTGCTAACGCTATTCTCGGTGTTTCTTTGGCAGTAGCTCAAACAGCTGCAAAGGCTTTGAACATGCCTTTGTATCGTTACATCGGTGGTGCAAATGCTTACACATTGCCAGTTCCTATGATGAACATCATCAATGGCGGTGCTCACTCTGACGCTCCTATTGCTTTCCAAGAGTTTATGATTCGCCCAGTTGGTGCTGCTAACATTCGCGAAGCATTGCGTATGGGTGCTGAAGTGTTCCACACATTGGCTAAGAACTTGAAGAAGCGTGGTCTTTCAACAGCAGTTGGCGATGAAGGTGGTTTCGCTCCTAAGTTCGAAGGCATCAAAGACGCTCTCGATTCTATCATGCAAGCTATCAAGGACGCAGGTTACGAACCAGGCAAGGACATTAAAATTGCTATGGACTGCGCTGCTTCTGAATTTGCAACACAAGAAAATGGCGAATGGTTCTACGACTACAGCAAACTCAAGAATGGTATGCCTAAAGACCCTAATGGTAAAAAGCTTACTGCTGACGAGCAAATTGCTTACTTGGAAGAACTCATTACAGAATATCCTATCGACTCTATCGAAGATGGTCTTGACGAAAACGACTGGGAAAACTGGGTTAAACTTACCGCAAAGATTGGCGACCGTTGCCAATTGGTAGGTGATGACTTGTTCGTAACCAACGTTAAGTTCCTCGAAAAGGGTATCAAGATGGGTGCAGCTAACTCTATTCTTATCAAGGTTAACCAAATTGGTTCTTTGACTGAAACTCTCGAAGCTATCGATATGGCTCACCGTGCAGGCTATACCTCAGTTACTTCACACCGTTCTGGCGAAACTGAAGATACAACAATTGCTGATATTGCTGTTGCAACAAACTCTGGTCAAATCAAGACTGGTTCTATGTCTCGTACAGACCGTATGGCTAAGTACAACCAACTTATCCGTATTGAAGAAGAACTTGGCAGCACAGCTAAGTACGGCTACAAGAAGATTAAGTAAGAAACTTACTTTATCAACATAAAACATAAGGGAATGGACGAAAGTCTGTTCCCTTATTTTATTGTAAAGAGGCGATATTGTTGGATTAAAAGAATAAATGAAGACTCCGTAGAACAAAAATGAGGAATTCTTTTATTTGTTTGTCTGCCTGATTTAGGCGGAAGCAACCTCATTTATATTTCAGCATCAACAAAAACTTGTGCCTTCATTTATAAAGAGTTCACTTCTGATTTCCAAAACCGCCTATTTCGGAGTGCAAAATAGGCTGTTTTGAACATAAAAACAGGCTCTTTTGAAAATGGGATAATATGGTGTTATGCCTCCTACTATAAACTTTGATTGATTTTCCCGATTATAATATCAAGAAAACAAAAGTTTATTTTAAAGTTATAACATTTTGATTTCCAGCAATTTATCCTACTTAATAGATTCTTTCTATTGTTGTATAGATTTTATCTGTTGTCAGCCTAAAAACAAAGTACTATCTTTGCATTGTCAAAAGAAAATAAAGAATAACAAACACCTCATACAACGTATGATATAAAGTGATTTTTAGGTAAAAGATTGTAACGGATACACAAAAGAAAGTTTGCCATAAACTTCTCATAGCAATAGAATTGAAATTTAATAATTAACAGTAACATATCAGAAAGCAGAAGACAGAAAAGTCGGAAGCTACTGAATTAAAAAACAAAACATTTAAAATGGAAACAATTATCAACGCAGCAGCTCCTGAATTTAAGGTTCAGGCATACCAAAACGGTGAATTTAGAACAGTATCAAACGAAGATATTAAAGGTAAATGGGCGATTTTCTTCTTCTACCCAGCTGACTTTACATTCGTTTGCCCTACCGAACTTGTAGACCTTGCAGGCAAGTACGAAGAGTTGAAAGGCATGGGCGTAGAAGTATTCTCAGTAAGTTGTGATACTCATTTCGTACACAAGGCTTGGGCAGACGCTTCAGATAGCATCAAGAAAATCAATTATACCATGCTTGCCGACCCTCTCGGAGTATTGGCAAAGGGTTTCGGTGTTTACAAAGAAGACGAAGGTTTGGCTTATCGTGGTACATTCGTTATCGACCCAGAAGGCAAGGTTAAGTTGGCTGAAATGCAAGACAATAGCATCGGACGTAATGCTGACGAACTTGTTCGCAAGGTTAAAGCAGCTCAATTCGTAGCCTCTCACCCTGGTGAAGTTTGCCCAGCAAAGTGGAACGAAGGTGCTGAAACTATCAAACCAAGCATCGACCTCGTTGGTAAAATTTAAAACATAAAGTTTAATCCTATCCTTGCTCATAGCCCATAAGTATGATAGAAAACTATTAGCAAGAGGATTAAGATTTTACACAATACATTATGAATTATCCCTCGCTTTCCTACTATCCAATTTCCTTATGGAAATAATGGTAAAGAAGAAAAGTGAGGGATTTTTTATTAACTAATGACATCACATTTTATGTTAGACCAGAATATATTAGAACAAGTAAAAGGCATATTTGCGTCCCTAAACTCGAATATAACCCTTGATGCTACGTTCCAAAATAATGATAAAAAGGCAGAAGAACTGAAGGAATTTCTCAATGACTTTGCTTCTACTTCTGAAAAATTGTCTGTTCAATTCACAGAAAAGGGTAATGCTCAGTTGCAATTTAGTTTACTAAAAGACAATAAAGAAACAGGTATTACCTTCCGAGGCATACCCAATGGACACGAATTTACTTCACTATTATTAGCAGTTCTCAATACTGACGGACAAGGGAAAAACTTCCCTGACGAAATGATTCAAAGCAGAATTAAAGCATTAAAGGGAAACATTAAACTAAAAACATACGTTTCATTGACTTGTACCAACTGTCCTGACGTCGTCCAAGCACTCAACCTCATGTCGCTTATCAACCCAAATATCAAACACGAAATGGTTGATGGGGGCATTTATCAACAAGAAATAAGCGATTTAAACATACAAGGCGTACCAGCAGTTTACTGTAATGAAGAATCATTACATATCGGTCGTGGCGATTTGGGCATGCTTTTGCAAGAATTAGAAGACAGAGTAGGCAGCGAAACCATTGAAAACGAGGAACCAATAGAACGCCAATATGACGTAATGGTTATTGGAGGCGGACCCGCAGGTGTCTCTGCTGCTATCTATTCTGCTCGCAAAGGATTGAAAGTAGGCTTAATAGCAGAGCGTATTGGTGGACAAGTAAACGACACAACGGGCATTCAAAATCTTATTTCGGTGCCACAAACAAACGGAACACAATTGGCTGCCGACTTAAAAAGCCACTTATCCGATTACCCAATCGACTTGTTTGAGCATCGCAAAATAGCAAGCGTAGAACTAAAAGACAAGCTAAAAAGTATCCATGTAAAGGGTGGAGAAGTTTTCAAAGCACCAGCTGTAATCATCGCAACAGGCGCAAATTGGCGTAGATTGAACGTTGGCGACGAAGCGAAATACATCGGACATGGCATTCATTTCTGCCAACACTGCGATGGTCCATTCTATAAAGGAAAAAATGTTGCCGTCATTGGCGGCGGAAACTCAGGACTTGAAGCAGCCATTGACTTAGCAGGAATTTGTAAAAACGTTACCGTTTTCGAGTTTGGCGACACCCTTCGTGCCGACACAATATTGCAAGAAAAAGCAGCAACAATGCCAAATCTTACAATCATAAAGAATGCACAAACCACCAATGTGAAGGGTGATGGCACTAAACTCACAGCCTTAACCGTTAAAAACCGATTAACAGAGGAAGAAAAAGATTATGCCTTTGACGGCGTTTTCGTACAAATTGGTCTTGCAGCCAATAGCGACCCATTCAAAAAAGACTTAGAACTCACACCAAGACAAGAAATAAAAGTTGATGAATTTTGCCGCACTTCCCTTCCAGGCGTATATGCCGCAGGCGATGTAACTAATGTTCCATACAAACAAATCGTAATTGCCATGGGCGAAGGAGCAAAAGCTGCGCTCTCAGCATTCGACGACCGTTTGCGAGGCATCATCTAAAAAGTAAGCTTCCCCAACAAAACAACACGATAAAACGTCGAACACTATCCCCATAGAAAGACGATAACGAACGCAATAGATGAACAGCAGTTTCCCATAGGGAAACTGCAGTACAATCACAAGAGGACTGCCATAGAACAATGCTAATAGAAATAGAACAGATAGAGGGATAACGACAAAACAAAAGAATGAGCGCATCATTATAAACATTAGCCCACACAACACAAAAGAACCATAGCAACTCTAAAAACAGAGTTTAGCTATGGCTCTTTTCTATCTTATAATAATCTAATTTCTAACGTTCTATACCAAATATTGGTCAGAAATACTTTCATTTTTTACAACACGAAGAATCGTTTCAGCAAACATATCAGCAACAGAAATTTGCTTTACTTTTGAACATCTGTCAGTATAAGGAATAGAATCAGTGAAAACCAACTCTTCCAAAGCAGAAACATCGACACGTTCGTTAGCAGGACCACTCATAACACAGTGTGATGCACAAGCACGAACACTCTTAGCACCAGCCTTTTTCATAATATCAGCAGCCTTCGACATCGTACCTGCGGTATCCACCATATCATCAACGATAACAACATTCTTATCCTTTACATCACCAATAATCTGCATTGTAGCAACTTCATTGGCACGTGCGCGAGTCTTATTGCAAAGCACCAATGGACAGCCAAGGTACTTAGCGTATGTATTAGCACGCTTAGAACCACCCACATCAGGACTGGCAATTACCATATCCTTTAAGCGTAAACTCTGCAAATAAGGCAGTAACACACCACTTGCATAAAGGTGGTCAACAGGAACATCGAAGAAACCTTGAATCTGATCAGCGTGTAAATCCATCGTAATCAGACGGTCGATACCTGCAACACTCAATAAATCGGCAACCAATTTAGCACCAATGCTAACACGTGGCTTGTCTTTTCTATCCTGACGCGCCCAACCAAAATATGGTATTACAGCAATGATGTTACGAGCTGATGCACGTTTCGCAGCGTCAATCATCAGGAGTAACTCCATTAAATTGTCAGAATTTGGGAATGTACTTTGCACAAGAAATACGTCCTTACCGCGGATACTCTGTTCGTATGACACGGCAAATTCTCCGTCAGAGAAACGTGTCATAACTGAATTTCCTAAAGGACAATTCAAGCTTGCACAAATTTTTTCTGCTAAGTATCTCGTTTTTGTTCCCGAGAATACTAAAAAAGAGTTTTCTTCACTCATCTTTAATAGTTATTAAATATAGGGGTTATGTTGATTATTCTGTTGCTTGTCGAAGTTGATGAAAGTAGTTTAATATTCCTTTGAAATCGGTATCAGCACGCAAATCAATCTTATTCCAAAAATCATTGCCCACTACTACTCCTCCAAAACCATAGTTTTTTAACTCTGGTATACGTTCTAATGTTACTCCTCCCATTGCATATACATGTTTACCAAGCCTTCCTTGCTTCTTGAGTTCAGTAAGTTCCATACTTGATAACACAGGGGTTTTCGTTGCATCACTACTATCTTCATAAACATTTTTAAGGATAACATAATCAGAATTCTTACGCATTTCTTTTAAAAGCATTGAGTTCTTACATGTTCTTCCTATCTGTCCTTTGTAGCCAATTGGTGGTTCTACCTCTAAATTATCCAGATGAATGCCCGCCAACGACAACTTTTTCGCCATATCGAAGTGTTGATAAACAATAATGTACTTGTGATATTTGGTTGGAATAAGCATCAATAGTCGTTCAAGATACAAAGACGATTCATCTGTCTTCGAGATGTGCAGATTTTCAAGTCCCGCCTCGAAGAGTAGCGTTAATATCTTGTCTTCCTCCACAAAATACGTGGATTTAGTCATGACGACCAATTTCATACCCATTATTTTGGTGCAAAGGTAGATATTATTTCCGAGTTTCACAAACTTTTCTGTATATTTGCAGAATGAAAATTAACGCATTAACATTCGAAGAACTGCATCGCCCCACTTATATATTAGAAGAGGCGAAATTGCGAAACAACTTGTCGCTGATTTCAAAAGTTGCGAAAGAAGCCGATATAGAAATCATATTGGCTTTTAAGGCATACGCACTTTGGCGAACGTTTCCTATTTTTCGTGAATATATCAAGGCTACTACAGCCTCATCACTATACGAAGCGAAGTTAGGTTTTCAAGAATTTGGCGCTCCCACCCATACTTTTTCGCCTGCTTATACCGATTACGAAATTGACGAAATAGCGCGTTGTTCGTCGCATTTAGTTTTCAATTCGCTTTCTCAATACAACCGTTTCCATGCGCATATCAAGCAAATTAATAAGGAAACGAGCATCGGATTACGCGTAAACCCTGAATATTCCGAAGTGGAAACCTTACTATATAATCCTTGCGCACCAGGCACTCGCTTTGGTGTTTCTGCCGATAAACTCCCTAAAACTTTGCCAAACGACATTGAAGGATTCCATGTTCATTGCCATTGCGAGAATGGTAGCGATGTATTTGAACGCACCTTAGCCCACATAGAACAGAAGTTTTCGCCTTGGTTTAGCCAAATAAAGTGGATTAATTTTGGGGGCGGACACCTCATGACTCGTAAGGATTATGACATTCCACGCCTTATCAAACTGTTGAAAACCTTTAAGGAAAAATATCCGTGGCTAAAGGTTATCTTAGAGCCAGGCAGTGCTTTTGCATGGCAAACGGGATCTCTTGTTGCTCAAATTGTTGATATTGTGGAAGATAAAGGTATACAAACTGCTATTCTCAATGTTAGCTTTACTTGCCACATGCCCGATTGTTTGGAAATGCCCTACCAACCTACTGTGCGCAATGCAGCTTGTGTTGAGGAGATCGAACAACATGCTACCAACACTTATCGCTTAGGTGGTAACAGTTGTTTGAGTGGCGATTGGTTGGGTTATTGGCACTTTGACCATGCGTTAGAGATTGGTGAGAACATTATTTTCGAGGATATGCTCCATTACACGACCGTTAAAACAAATATGTTCAATGGCATTACCCACCCTGGCATAGCCCTACTCCACCCAAATAACGAGTTGGAAATTTTGCGCCAATATGCTTACGAAGATTACAAACAGCGCATGGATTAACTGCAAAACAATCGTTTTATATGACAATTTACTGCCAAAATGATAAAAAACGTTGCTATGGCATATATTTTGCTTATGAAATAGTGGAATAAAAAAAATAAGCAGGAGGAAAATAAAAATGGCATTTGTAGATTATTATAAAATATTAGGCGTAAAGAAGGATATTCCGCAGAAAGATGTTCGTGCGGCTTATCGTAAGCGTGCGAAGCAATTTCACCCCGACCTACACCCTAACGATGCAAAAGCAAAGGCTAAATTTCAAGCATTGTCAGAGGCTTACGAAGTCATTGGCGACCCTGACAAGCGTGCGAAATACGATAAATATGGCGAACAGTGGCGCAATGCCGAAGCTACGAAAACTTTGGTGGCGGCAGACAAGGTGGCTACAACACATCGTTCGAGGGCTTTGACTTCGGAAGTATGGGAGGCGGATTCAGTAGTTTCTTCCAAGACTTGTTTGGGGGTGGCACTCGTGGCAGCTATCGCCGTCAAAGCAATTACACAAACACCGCTCCACAAGCGCAAGAGAAGGAAATCAACATCGACATGTACACGGCTTTGCTCGGTGGCGAGGTGGTTGTACAACTTCCAGAAGGCAAAAAGGTGAAACTAAAAGTAAAACCTTACACGCAAAACGGAACAAAAGTCAGACTCAAAGCTACTGCCCAGCGCAGCGAAATCATCTTAAAATATAATGTGAAGCTGCCTACTGTTTTGACAGAAAACCAAAAAGAACATCTCACAAAGATGCGTGATAATCTTTGATGAAAATTGTTTCAAAAAAAGAAACCTATTGTTTTGAAACGCAAAACCTATTGTTTTGCGGCTCAAAACAATAGGTTTTTCATTTTAAAGAATATATGCTCATTTCAGGGATAGGATATTTCATCCTATGAAGCATACTCCATTTTCATGAAAAAGTATGGAGCAGAAACGCAAAATAAGCCCTATTTCAAACAAAATTCAAGGAAAATATTCGTTATATACGAAAGAAAACTTTAACTTTGCAAATAGTTCATACTTATTTACTTATGAAACATTTTATAATTATAATATTTCTCTGTTTGCCAATTCCCATGTTGGCTCAAACCAAGACACTTGCCGAATGTCAAGAACTTGCCGTGCAAAATTATCCATTGATTAAGAAACACGACCTAATTGCCCAAACAACAGCCACCGAAACAGATAACGTTGCCAAACAATGGTTGCCTAAAATCAGTGCATACGCCCAAGCAACCTTGCAAAGCGATGTGGTTACGTTGCCCGAAACAATGAACAATCTCTTAAAAATCACTGGTGTAGCGTGGGAAGGATTAAAGCGCGACCAATACAAAATAGGCATTGATGTGAACCAAATTATCTACGATGGAGGTGCCATAAAAAGTCAAAAAAACATCATTCGGCGACAAGGCGACTTGCAAGCAGCGCAAAACGATGTGAATATTTATGCGGTAAGGAAACGTGTAAACGAAATTTTCTTCTCCATTCTCTTTGCCAACGAAATGATAAAATTAAACGCTGACCGACAAACGCTGCTGCTTGCTAACGAAAAACAATTAGAGGCTATGCTCAAAGGCGGTGTTGCCACCGAAAGCGACTATGCTTCTGTGCGTGCCGAACGCCTCAATGTTATACAAGAAGAAAACAGTTTGCGAGCCAAACAAAAGAGCTTGCTCAGTTTACTATCTGCTTTCGTCGGAACAACCGTTAGTAACGTGGAAAAACCTGCCTCTATTCCATTGGCAAAGGGTGAAAACTATCGCCCAGAACTGCGCCTTTTAGATGCGCAAATCAAAGTTATCGATGCACAAGAAGCTGCTTTACATAGTCAGTTAATGCCAAAGTTAGGGGCTTTTGCAAGTGGTTTCTATGGTTATCCAGGCTTCGACATGTATGCCGATATGATGAATCGCCGCTTTTCACTGAACGGAATCGTGGGCTTAAAACTAAGTTGGGATATTTCTCCACTATACACTCGAAAAGGCGACAAGACTCGTTTACAATTGAAGCGTGAGACTGCTGAAACAGAACGTGCTACTTTCCTTTTCAATAGCAAGTTGGAGGAAATTCAGAACGACACTGAAATAGAGCGTTTCCAACAATTAATAGCAACCGACAACGAGATTATTCAACTACGAAGCAAAGTGAGAAAGGCTTACGAATCTAAACTCCGACACGGCATCATAGAAACAACATCACTCTTACAGGAGATTACGAAGGAGAATGCAGCAAAAACAAATCTTTCAACTCACGAAATAGAGTTATTAAAGCAACTTTACGATAAGAAAATCCTCTTGGCACAATAGTAGAAAAATTACTATTTTAAAGCGAAGGAAAACAAGTTGTTATCATCAAAAAAAGAAAATAAAAAACTCAAAATATGAAAAATAAACTATATTTTGGCTTACTTGTGGCGGCAACCATGATGAGTTGCAGCGATAAAGATTTGACCAACAAAGCCACAGGAACATTTGAAGCGACCGAAATTACCATATCAGCAAAGGCGTCAGGGCAAATCGAACGCCTCAATATTGTAGAAGGTCAGCAGCTGAAACAGGGCGAATTGGTGGGATTAATAGATGCCACTCAATTGCAATTGAAACGTAATCAATTGGCTACATCGAAGAAAAAGCTAAATGCAAGCCGACAGCAAATAGCGACAACGCAACGCCAAATGGCAGCCAATCGGGCGGCTAACGATAGCAGAACTTTAGATTTGGGAAATCAAATCGCATCTTTGCAACAACAAATCGCCAATTTAAAGCGAGAAAAACAACGCTTTCAAGAACTTTTAGACGATGGTGCAGCGACACGAAAGCAAGTAGACGACATTGAATACAATATCTTGGTGTTGCAAAAGCAATTGGTTGCCACACAAGAACAATTAGCAAGTGCGAACGAAAGTCTATCCCAACAAAGCAAAGGCATTAATGCGCAGATAGAAGGCTTAGATGCTCAACGTGCAATGGTCAAGGCTGACGATGAGAATTTAACCATAGAAACATCGCAGATTGACGACCAAATTAGCAATACCAACATTGTTTCGCCTATCAATGGTATCGTTTTGGAGAAGTATATGGAACAAAGTGAATTTGCAGTAGCAGGCAAACCGCTTTTCAAAATGGCTGATACCAACCAAATGATAATGCGTGCTTACATCACTTCCGAGCAATTGATGAATGTAAAAGTGGGACAAATAGTGAAAGTTTTTGCCGATTACGGAAATGAGCAACGCAAGGAATATAAAGGAAAAATTACATGGATAAGCAATAAAAGCGAGTTTACACCAAAGACAATACTCACCGATGACGAACGAGCCGACTTGGTTTATGCCATAAAAATAAGGGTGAAAAACGATGGTTACATCAAAATCGGAATGTATGGGGAAGTAGAATTGTTGGGCGAAAATGATTAAAGTAACTGACCTTTCAAAGTCGTACGGAAACGTTTGTGCGTTAAACAACGTTTCATTCGAAGTTGGTAAGGGCGAAATATTTGGTTTAATAGGACCTGACGGAGCAGGGAAAACCACGTTGTTTCGCATTCTTACCACACTCTTGCTGCCAGATGAAGGCACAGCAATCGTAGATGGGTGCGACACTGTCAAAGATATGAAACGCATAAGGCAAAATGTTGGCTACATGCCCAGCAAGTTTTCGCTTTATCAAGACTTAACTGTGGAAGAAAATCTTGACTTTTTTGCTACTTTATTTGGGACAACTATCGAAGCTGGTTACGAACTTATCAAACCCATTTACGCCCAAATTGAACCTTTCAAAGATAGGAAAGCAGGGGCATTGTCGGGTGGAATGAAACAAAAATTAGCCCTTTCGTGTGCCTTAGTGCATAAGCCTATGGTGCTATTTCTCGATGAACCCACAACGGGAGTAGACCCTGTCAGTCGCAAAGAGTTTTGGGAAATGCTGCAATCGCTGCGCAATCAAGGCATTACCATTGTAGCCTCAACCCCTTATCTTGATGAGGTTAGACAATGCGAACGCGTAGCTTTCCTTGCCGAAGGGAAGATACAAGGCATTGATATGCCCGAAATCATACTTGAACGCTTTGCTAACGTGTTCAATCCGCCACCAATTGACAAACTTAAAGCGGAAGTAACGGAAAGTGAAAACGTGATTGAAGTAGAACATTTGGTCAAGGCTTTTGGCACTTTCAAGGCGGTTAATGACATCAGTTTTAAGGTTAAACGTGGAGAAATCTTTGGTTTCTTAGGAGCAAATGGTGCAGGAAAAACCACTGCAATGCGCATTCTGACAGGATTGAACCAACCTACGAGCGGCAAAGGCATGGTTGCAGGCTACGATGTGGCTACGGAATACGAACAAATCAAGCAGCATATTGGTTATATGAGCCAAAAGTTCACGCTCTACGAAGACCTCACTGTAAAGGAAAACATTCGTTTGTTTGCAGGTATCTATGGTTTATCTACTGCGGAAATTAGCAAACGCACTAACAAATTATTGGAAAGCATGCACTTTACAGAACATAAAAACGACATTGTAGCCTCATTGCCACTCGGTTGGAAACAGAAATTAGCCTTTTCTGTAAGCATTTTGCACGAACCCGATGTGGTTTTCTTGGACGAACCAACGGGGGGTGTAGACCCAAAGACACGCCGCCAATTTTGGGAACTCATCTACGAAGCTGCCAAACGAGGTATCACCGTCTTTGTTACTACCCACTATATGGACGAAGCCGAATATTGCGACCGCCTAAGTATCATGGTAGACGGAAAAATTGCAGCAATGGGAACGCCCAACGAGTTGAAAGAAAAGTATAAACAGGCGGATATGAACCATGTTTTCACCTATTTGGCACAACAAGCCAAACGCACTTAAAAGAGAGGAAACTTTGATTTGTTTTTAAAAGATAGAATTATGAACGCAAAGAAAGGAAATCAACAACAAGAAAACTTGACTACCATACACCAAAAAGGGTGTAACAAGGGAGCAAAACCGCTTTTCTTATCGTTCGTTATCAAAGAAATGCGGCATATCTTCCGGGACAAACACACGTTATTAATACTTTTTGGAATGCCCATTATATTGATGTTTCTCTTTGGATTTGCGCTATCCATTGAAGTAAGAAATATCAGAACTGTCGTGGTTACTTCGTCTATGGACAACCAAACGCAAGCCATGGTAGAGGCATTGAGGGTCAGTGAATATTTCAAAATTACCCATTGTGTTGCGACACCCACAGAGGCAGAACGATTAATGCGCAACCAAGAGGCTGATATGGCAGTTACCTTTTCGCAAAACTTTGCCAATAAACAGGGCGGAATACAGTTGATAACCGACGGAACAGACCCAAACATGGGACAACAATACAGCAATCTTGCCACACGCATACTGCAACAACACCTCACAAGCAAACAGTTGAAAGGAAAAAGCCCTACCCTTTCGGCATCGCCTGTAAGTATCAAATTGCTCTACAACCCACAAATGAAAAGTGCTTATAACTTTGTACCAGGTACAATGGGATTGCTTTTAATTTTGATTTGCACCATTATGACTTCTATAAGCATTGTGCGAGAAAAAGAACGTGGCACCATGGAAGTGCTTTTGGTAAGTCCCATCCGTCCTATCCTCATCATTGTGGCAAAGGCAGTCCCCTATATGCTCGTATCATTCGGCATTCTTAGCATTATTTTACTCATGGCACGCTTCGTTTTGAACGTTCCTTTGGCAGGTAGTATCTTTTGGATTGTAGCCATTTCTGCAGTTTATATCATCATGTCGCTTGCCTTAGGACTGCTCATTTCAACCATTGCAGAAACCCAAATTGTCGCCCTGCTCATGTCGGCAATGCTACTCTTAATGCCCAGTATGTTGCTCAGTGGAATGATGTTCCCTATCGAAAGTATGCCAGATGCGTTGCAATGGATTTCCATAATAATGCCGCCACGCTATTATATCAGTGCCATGCGCAAGCTCATGATTATGGGTGTGGGATTGGAAAGTATCTTGAATGAACTCGCAATGTTGGTTGGAATGATGACTTTCTTCCTCTTCATCGCCCTCAAAAAATTTAAAACACGATTAGAATAACAAACAGTAAACGACAGATGGATAATAAAGAACCGAAAAAACATAAAAGGCAAAACATAAAACGGTTGCGCTTTTTGTTAGAGAAGGAGTTTTTACAAATCTTTCGCAATGGTTTCATGCCTAAAATGATAGTTGCCTTTCCACTGTTTGTTATGTGCATTATGCCATGGGTGCTGACAATGGACGTAAAAAACATAAAGGTGGATGTGGTAGACAACGACCATTCTACCCTTTCGCAACAACTTGTACAACACATTGTAGCAAGCAATTACTTTATTTTCCACAAGCAGCAGAACACATATACCGAAGCAATGAAGAGTATTGAGAAGTCGGAAACCGATATTATCATTACTATTCCACAACATTTTGAGCGCGACAAGATGAATGGACTGATGCCACAGGTGTTCATTGCTGCCAATACTGTGAACGGAACAAAGGGAATGATGGGCAGTAGCTATTTAAGTAACATCGTTACACGCCAATTGTATCCCGAAATAGATGTGATAGAATCAAACATTTCGACCCTTTATTTGTACAACAAACACTTGAATTACAAACTCTACATGATACCTTCATTGATAGCAATGTTGCTGATGATGCTCTGCGGATTTCTTCCAACATTGAACATTGTGGCAGAAAAAGAAGCGGGAACCATTGAAGCTATCAACGTTACCCCAGTTGGGAAATGGACGTTTATTTTGGCAAAGCTCATTCCTTATTGGCTCATTGCTATTTTAGTCGTTACGATTTGTTTCATCATCGCATGGCTACTCTACGGCATAACATCGGTGGGCAGCCTGCCGCTGGTATATTTGCTTTGCATTTTGCTTGCCTTTGTCTTCAGCGGCTTAGGCTTAGTCATTTCCAATTACAACGAAACCATGCAACAAGCTGCCTTCACCATGTGGTTCATCATCATGATAATGATAATGATGAGCGGACTTTTCACACCTTCACGCTCTATGCCCGATTGGGCATATGCTACCACTTACCTCAACCCAATGCACTATTTCATAGGTGCCATAAGAACCATTTTTGTACGTGGAGGCGACTTCCAAAGTATAGCATCGCAAGTTTGGTCGCTCCTTGCATTTGCCATTGCCATGGATACTTGGGCGGTGGTAAGCTATAAGAAGAATAGTAAATAACCGATAGTATCTCTCCCACACCTTAAAAACAAAACAATTAAGGGCTAACACACTTTCACGAGACGTTAGCCCTTATCGTTTTTCATTTGTTCCCCTATCTTCCAAACTCCAATTAACGGTATTCTGTGTCAGTACTCTTGCGAGAGTACCAGAGTACTTATGGGAAAGTACCAGAGTACTCATAGGAAAGTACTGCAATACTTCCATAGGAATACTGCTACGAAAGCCTTTGCATCGTAAGCATCCAATATTAGCCGAAATCTTAGAAATATTTAGTAGATTCTTACAAGAAGAAGTTACTACGCAACTTTTCAGCAAGACTTTTCGGACTGAAAGATTCTTTTTTCATAACATAACTTCCTCTGTTCCATCTCTCCTTTGCTTGTCTTTTCAATCTGCCTATATTATTTTAAACAATATTCCACCACCTTTGTCTTCAAATGAATATCATTTATATATAAATAAAGCACCCCAAAAAGTTTTGTATCGAACTTTTGGGGTGCAATTCAGTTTGTTTATTATGCGAATTGAAGGATTAGTTGTTTACTGAACCTCCAACAATATCTAATAATTCAGAAGTAATAGCAGCCTGACGAGACTTATTATACTGAAGATTTAAGCCACGAAGTAATTCGTCAGCATTATCTGTTGCTGTTTGCATCGCCACCATACGCGCAGCATGTTCAGAAGCATTACTATCTAACAATGCCGTATAGACCATTAAATGAAGCAATTTAGGCACCAGAGAAGTCAAGACTGTTTTAAGGTCTGGTTCAACAATAAAATCATCGTTCAGTGGTTTCACCTCTTTACTTTCTCTTGGTTGCTCCGCTTTACCATGTTTCTTGAGATATTCTTGCGTCTTTTTCGTTACGACATTTGTAGTTAAGTCGCGTTCGTGGTCAGCATTCAACTCTGTTTCCAAATCAATAGGCAAATAAGTTTTGCGTGTAAGAATTTGAGTTCCCGCACTTTTAAAATGATGATAAATCATTTCTACTTTGTCTATTTTCTCTTCCAACCAAAGTTTTTCAATCTCTATGGCAATACGTTGGCATTCTCCAGAATTGGGCTTATCGGCTAACTCTATGAACGAGCCAGCACTTTTAAGTCCCATCTTAGCCACCTTCTCAGCCACTTTGCGCCCAATTGGATAAACAATAATATTATCTTTTTCTATGCCTGTAGCCAAATATTCATTGACTGTATTTTGTAGCATTTTGATAACATTACCATTGAAACCTCCACACAACGAGCTATTTGAAGAAAAAACAAGCAAAGCAACACGCTTAACAGGTCGTTCTTGGGCGAAAGGAGTATCCACATCAGGAGTAGACACCAAGAATGCTTTTAAAATATGTTCAAGCATATTTTCATAAGGGAGCATATTCTCGATAGCTACTTGAGCATGGTGAAGTTTACTCGATGCCACCATTTTCATAGCACTTGTAATTTTACGAGTGTTATTAACGCTGGCAATTCGAATTTTAATTTCTTTTAAAGATGGCATTTCTACTTCTCTTATTTATATTGTGCAGTAATATTGCTCATAACCTCTTTGATAACATTCACGTCATCATCAAGAAGTTTTCCAGATGCAAGATTGTCAATAATTTCCTTATGTGTATTACGCATACTTTCAAGGAATTGGTCTTGACATTCGCGAACATTCTCTACTGGTACAGCTGACATTAAGCCATGCACACCGCAATAAAGAATTGCAATTTGTTCACCTACAGGCATTGGGTTGTATTGAGGTTGGATAAGCAATTGGTTGTTCTTACGTCCACGATCCAAAGTCATTGCTGTAACCTTGTCCATATCAGATGAGAACTTTGAGAAAGCTTCCAACTCACGATACTGAGCCATATCAATTTTTAATGTACCAGCAACCTTCTTCATACTCTTTACTTGTGCAGAACCACCCACACGAGATACAGAGATACCTACGTTAATAGCTGGACGGAAACCTTGATTGAAGAGGTCGCTCTCCAAATAAATCTGACCGTCAGTAATTGAAATTACGTTGGTTGGAATATAAGCTGATACGTCGCCTGCTTGTGTTTCAATAATAGGAAGAGCGGTCAATGAGCCACCACCCTTAACGTGTCCTTTCATACATTCTGGAAGGTCGTTCATTTTCTCTGCAATTTCTTGTTGGTCGTTGATACGTGCAGCACGTTCCAACAAACGAGAGTGAAGGTAGAAAACGTCTCCAGGATATGCTTCACGACCAGAAGGACGACGAAGAATCAATGAAACTTCACGATAAGCTACTGCCTGTTTTGACAAGTCATCGTAAACTACCAATGCAGAATGACCACGATCGCGGAAATATTCTCCAATAGCAGCACCTGCGAAAGGAGCGTAATACTGCATGGCAGCAGGGTCGGCAGCCGTTGCACTAACAATAATAGTGTAAGGCAAAGCACCATGGTCGCGCAATGTTTGCACAAGGTTAGCCACAGTTGATGCTTTTTGACCAATCGCTACATAAATGCAATATACAGGTTTTCCTTGTTCATAGAATCCCTTTTGATTGATAATAGTATCGACAGCAATTGCAGTTTTACCTGTTTGGCGGTCTCCAATGATAAGCTCACGTTGTCCACGACCAATAGGAATCATAGAGTCTACACCCTTGAGACCTGTCTGCAATGGTTCTTTTACAGGCTGACGATAAATCACTCCAGGAGCTTTTCTATCCAATGGCATTTCAAACGATTCAGACAAGTCTATCTCACCTTTCCCATCAATAGCTTGACCAAGAGGATTAACGACACGTCCTAAGAAGTTGTCATTTACACGAATAGAAGCAATACGGTGAGTACGCTTTACGCTCTGTCCTTCTTTGATACCCGCAGTTGGACCGAGAAGAATACAACCGACATTGTCTTCTTCCAAGTTCATGACAATAGCCATCGTGCCATTTTCAAACTCCAAGAGTTCATTAGCCTCAGCATTGCGAAGTCCATAAATACGAGCCACACCATCACTGATTGTCAGTACGGTACCAACTTCATCAAACTTTTCCTCCGCATTAATGCCTTGAAGTGCTTTTAACAGAACTTCAGACACTTCACTTGGTTTAATTTTATCTGACATGTGTAATTTTCTTTTATTTCTTTAACTGTGTGAGGACTGCATTGAGCTTTGTCTTCACGCTTGCATCCATTTTGTATGTATCATACTCAAGGATGAATCCACCAATAATATCGGGGTCTACGTTGGTATTAAATTCTACAGTACCTTGCGCTTTTGCATGTACTAAGTCTTTCATTTTTTCCTCGATACTTGGGGTAACAGGAACAGCTGTTGTAAGCTTTCCCTGAATAATATTCTTCTGCTTCCTATAAAGCGTGATGTAAGAGTTCGCAATAAAAAGGAGGATTCCTTCACGCCCTTCTCTCAAAACAAGAGCAAAGAATGTTTTTAAAAGCTCGCTAACGTTACCGCCAGTTGCTACCTCCAACAACTCTTGTTTTTTATCTTTAGGGAGCATAGGATTATCTATTGTGAAACGCAATTCAGCTACTTCCGAATAACTTCCGAGCAGTGTTTGTATTTCGTGATAGATTTCATCTTCTTGCTGATGCACCATTGCACCTTTGAGGAGCGCCCGTGCATAGCGAACAGATATTACACCTATATCCATAATCTATTTATTTACTTACGTTGCTTACAGGTGAAGAAACATTATCCAGCAATTTTCCTATTAATTCCATCTGCTTATCATTGTCAGCAAGCTGCCCACGTAGAATTTGCTCTGCTACCTTTACACTGATTTCAGCTACCTGACCACGAATATCATTGAATGCATTTTGCTTCTCTGCTTCGATTTCGGTTTTTGCTTCAGCTATGATACGAGCACTTTCTTCATGTGCCTTATCTTGCGCTTTTCCAACAATTGCATCACGTGTAGCAGTTGCCTCTTTCAAAAGAAGAGCTTGCTGCTCACGTGCTTGCTGCATGACGGATTCACCTTCTTTCTGAATATTGGACAACTTTTGATTGGCTTCCTTTGCCTTTCTAAGACTATCGTCTATATATTCCTTTCTTTCGTTGACCATGTTAATAATCACTGGGAAACCAAATTTTATAACAATGACTGCAACGATAAGGAAGACGAGTGTCATCCAAAATAGAAGTCCACTATTGGGAATTAATAAATCCATACGCTGGTTTTGTTCTTTCTAAATTTATTGGGTACAGCACTAAGTGCTTGTAGCCCCACTATTACATTACGATTGCGAGAATTGATACAATCACAGCCAAGAAGGCAACACCTTCAATCAACGCAGCTGCGATAATCATTGATGAACGGAGATCACCAATTTTCTCTGGTTGGCGAGCCATAGCGTCCATAGCTTGACCACCAATACGACCAATACCCAAACCGGCACCAATAGCAACTAAACCTGCACCAATGGCAGCACCTAATTTTGCAATAGCAACGTCTGCTAATAATAATGATAACATAATCTTTAAGCTTTTAATTTATTATTAATTTTAATTTTCTATCTCTTTATTTTATGCTTCGTGTCCTTTTACATGTGCTTGCGAAATAAATACGGCGCTCAACATTGTGAACACTAATGCTTGGATATAACTTACCAACAATTCAAGCAACATCATGAAAACACTCAAACCTACTCCTAAGATTGACATACCCGTACCTGCTCCCCAATTGGCAATTGCATTGTCGGCAATACCAAACATGATGAAGATGATAGCACAGAAACACAATGCGATGGCGTGTCCAGCAAACATATTTGCAAAAAGACGGATAATCAACGCCAATGGTTTTGTGAAAATACCAAAGAGTTCGATAATAGGCATCAATGGCACTGGAAACTTCATCCATACAGGCACTTCTGGCCAAAATATTTCTTTCCAATATTCTTTTGTTCCTGTAAAATTGGTAATGAGGAACGTACAAGTACCTAAGAAGAAGGTACAAGTGATGTTACCTGTCAAGTTACCACCTCCTGGGGGGAAAGGAACCAACCCCATAAGGTTAGCAAAAAAGATGAAGAAGAAACAGGTGAGTAACCATGGAGCATACTTTGGAGTTTCTTCGCCCATACATGGTTTGATGACATCGTCATGAACACTCATGATAAACATGTGCATCAAGCCTGTAAAGCCCTTTGGGGCTGGGTCGGTAGCTTTATGCTTGCGACACCAACGAGCTGGAATAAGAATGACTAACAGCAGCAAAATACCATCGATAAATACGGTACATGCAGCTTTTGTTAATGATATATCAAGTGGTCTTACCTCTTGTCCATCTATTTTTTCAACGATTAAGTTGGATTTGTTTTATCGTCGCCATTCTTAATAAGAAGATTATAAGGACCTGGTCGGTCGCCATTTGCATCACGTTCTTCTGAAAATTCTTCGCTACTAAATACATGCCAGCCTGTTGAAGACTTTACTATAATAGGAAGATGGATAATAACAGGGTGGGAATTTCCTTCCGAACCCAATTCTGTTATGTGCCATTCATAAGAATCTTTGATATGTCCCCATAAAATCTCTTTCACGTCTACTTCGCCTTTCTTCGACATATCGCGAGCGAAAGTCGGAGCAAAAGCTGTAAACAAGAACAACAAGAGTAATACTTGTTTGATACGTTTCATATCGTCTTATTATTTATTTTTATTATTTTTTTCTATGCGGAAGAAATAAACACTATCGAAAATCATGGTTGCAATATAGTATATTACGAACACAGATACGAAAGTTAAAATCTTTTCGCTTTCCCCACGATTGACAAGCGCACCAATAAGGATTGCTATTATCGCAAGAAACATTCTCAACATAGACCCTGCTAAATAGAATTTACCTAATACATTAGGCGAATTAGTAGCAAAATATTTCCATGCCTTGCCATAGAATTTACCTGTAACAAGGAAGAAAATAGCACTAACCATAAGTGGAATTTCAAAATTAAACTGCAAAAACACCTGCGTTAGGAGCAATCCCAACAGGGTAAGTCCTACGACAAGCCACAGATTAATCTTTTGATACCTTTTTTCTACTTTAGCTATATCCACGTTTTCAAAGATTTGCATTAAGTTTTTACAACTCAACGCAGAGGTTTACCTCATTTCGTTTCACTTCCACAAAGCCACCTTTGACCATGATTGGTTTTTTCTCATCGTTGATAGTATAAACTACTCGTCCTTCTACCAATGTAGAAATGATAGGTGCGTGATTGTTGAGAATTTCAAATTCTCCCATTTCACCTGGAACGAGTACGTTTTCTACTTCGCCTTGAAAAAGTATCTTCTCTGGTGATATAATTTTTAGAACTAACATTAGTAAACTTTTTTATTTGTTTCTAATTAGCCCTGAGCTGCTGCAAGAAGTTTCTTAGCTTTTTCCTTAGCATCTTCAATAGTACCTACATTAAGGAATGCTTGTTCAGGGAGGTCATCAACTTCACCGTCCAAAATAGCATTGAAGCCCTTAATTGTATCTTCGATAGGCACCATTACACCAGGAATACCTGTAAATTGTTCAGCAACAGTAAATGGCTGCGACAAGAATCTCTGTACACGGCGTGCGCGGTTTACGACCAACTTGTCCTCATCAGACAATTCGTCCATACCCAAAATTGCGATAATATCTTGCAATTCGTTGTAGTGTTGCAACAATTGTTTTACACGTTGAGCGCAATCATAGTGTTCTTTACCTACAACCAATGGGTCAAGGATACGCGATGTACTACCTAATGGGTCTACGGCTGGATAAATACCGAGTTCTGTAATTTTACGACTCAATTCGGTTGTTGCGTCCAAGTGGGTAAATGTTGTTGCAGGAGCAGGGTCAGTCAAGTCATCGGCAGGCACATAAACCGCTTGTACAGAGGTAATAGACCCTTTCTTTGTAGAGGTAATACGCTCTTGCATCGCACCCATTTCACTTGCCAATGTTGGTTGGTAACCTACGGCAGAAGGCATACGACCAAGAAGTGCAGACACCTCAGAACCAGCTTGTGTGAAACGGAAGATATTATCAATAAAGAACATAATATCAGCAGCTTCTCCGTCCTTTCCACCATGGTCGCGGAATTCTTCAGCAACGGTCAAACCAGAGAGTGCGACAGAAGCACGCGCCCCTGGAGGTTCATTCATCTGACCATAAACAAGTGTTGCTTGTGATTTCTTAATTTCTTCTTTATCAATGAGCGAAAGATCCCATTTACCTTCGTCCATTGCCTTACGGAACTTTTCGCCATAACGAATAACGCCTGACTCCAACATATCTCGAATCAAGTCGTTACCTTCACGAGTACGTTCACCAACACCTGCAAAGACAGAATAACCATTGTGTCCTTTTGCGATGTTGTTAATCAATTCCATGATAAGGACGGTTTTACCAACACCAGCACCACCGAACAATCCGATTTTACCACCTTTCATATAAGGTTCGAGCAAATCGATTACTTTGATACCTGTTGCCAACATTTCTTTTTGAGTTGACAACTCATCGAATTTAGGAGCTTCACGGTGGATAGGATATGCGCCTTCCATGTGGAGTTCTTCCATACCATCGATAGGTTTGCCTATCACATTCATCATGCGACCTTTGATTTGTTCACCAGCAGGCATAACAATTGGGCTACCTGTTGGTATAACTTCCAAATTACGTTGCAAGCCTTCGGTATTGTCCATAGCAACACATCTTACAGTGTCTTCACCGATGTGCTGTTGCACTTCGATAATCAGGTCTTCTCCGTTAGGGCGCTTTACGCTAAGAGCCTCGTAAATCTTTGGGAGGACTTTCTCTGGGTCTTCTCCTTTAACATCAAAGTAGACGTCAATTACTGGTCCAATAATTTGGGAAATACGTCCATTTATCTGTGACATACGCTTTAATTTATTATTTTTTTATGCTTTAATTTTCTTGGTTAACAATTTATCCTTTCAAGGATTATATGCTTAGCACTTCCAATATTTTAATTAGTTTTTTATCAAAAGGCTTATCTGAACGAATAGCCTCAGATAGTGGTACATAAACTACTTCATTATTTCGGACTCCTACCATAATGTTTCGTTGTCCTTGCATAATTGCCTCTATTGCGCCATATCCCGTTCTACTTGCAAGAATTCTATCGCGCGCCGATGGGCGTCCTCCTCGTTGCAAATGTCCAAGTATTGAGACTCGAACATCGTAGTTTGGGAATTCTTTTTTAACACGGTCAGCATAATACATCGCTCCGCATTTGGGGCTTTCTGAAACGATTACAATACAACTTCTTTTCGACTTTCTAATCCCTCGTTCCATGAACATTGCCAATTGGTCTACGTCGGTAGAATCTTCTGGAATGATAGCCGCTTCTGCTCCAGAAGCTATTGCTGAGTTCTGTGCAAGGAATCCTGCGTCACGTCCCATTACCTCAACGAAAAATATTCGCTCGTGACTTTGTGCTGTATCGCGGATTCTATCCACACATTCCATGATTGTATTGAGGGTTGTGTCGTAGCCTATCGTGCTATCGGTTCCATACAAGTCGTTATCAATTGTACCTGGCAGCCCTACACAACATAAGTCGTACTCTTGAGCAAAGTTCATTGCTCCTGTCAAAGAGCCATTACCTCCGATTACAACAAGTGCCGAAATACCTTCTTTTTTAATATTTTCGTAAGCTTTTTTGCGTCCTTCTTTTGTTTTAAATTCTTCCGAACGTGCAGACTTTAGGATTGTCCCTCCTTCATCAATGATACCACTTACGTTTTCTGTTGTGAATGTTTTTATTTCTCCAGAAATTAATCCGTCAAAGCCCCGATAGATTCCTTTTACAGAAAAACCATTATAAATACCAGCACGTGTTACGGCTCTAACAGCAGCATTCATACCTGGAGCATCGCCGCCCGAGGTTAAAATGCCTATTGTTTTAACTTTAGCCATATTTTTGTTTTTGTCTAAATCGTAGTATTTTAATTTGGCACAAAGTTAGTGAAAAATTATTTAATACAAAAATTGTTATGGAATTATTTTTTTTAGTGCCTATTTTAGCATTTAAAACAGGCTGTTTTGAACATTAAAACAGGCTCTTTTCACAAATCGATTTATAGTTGCTCTTTATTTTTTCTCAACAATGCACGCAAAGAAAAGAACAATTCTTCTTGCAATCTGAAAGTTATCCACGAATTTTTCAGGGGTATATAACCAAACCTTCTTGACAAATGCTTAGGCAATCGATTGACTTCAATTGTCTTCCATGTTTCTTTCAATAGGTGTAAACCTTCTTTTCGTTCGTTTGGTTTCAATTCGTTACGATGCAAGAAATAAAACATGTAAAGCCCGATAAGATTTCTCCATCGCACTTCTTCGTATAAATCAAGGATTTGTTCAGATTCTTTTAGCAATTCTAATTGTCGCTTCATACTCTTATTGGCTAACAAATAATCGAATCGACGAAGGTTTATTCTATGGGTTACTGACGATTCGTGTTGGCGATAATAGTAGATAGCATCGCATACTCTCACTTCTCTTGAATTTAAATAATGTAAGCGTGTTGTGTTGTCGTCGCTATATGACAAGGCACTTTCATCGTATGGAAATTGCAAATGTATGGTTTTTCGAACGACATAAACGCCATGTATTTTCCAAGTTAAGCTATCGATAAAAGCGGTATACCCATCTTTCTTTTCAAATTCGTCCATGGAATAATCTTCTTCTCGTCCATCGGGGAATACGTTTTTAACATGAAAAAGAACTGCATCGGTAATGGGGAAAGCTACGAAAGTATGGTAAATATGCTCAAAAGCATCAGCTGAAACCCAATCATCGCTATCTACAAAAGCTACAAAATCGCCAGTAGCAACTTTCAAACCTGCGTTTCTCGCTTTTGCGCTACCGCTATTTTGGGGCATTTCTACTATCTTTATGCGTTTATCCTGTTGGGCATAAGTGTGCAAAATGGCAAGCGAATCATCGGTTGAAGCATCATCAATACAGATAATTTCAATATCTTCAAGTGTCTGTTTCATCAACGAATTTAAACATTGCGCCAAATATTTTTCAGCATTATAAACTGCTACCAATATGCTAACTTTCGCCATGCTTCCCAAAAAACTTTAAAAATTTATTTACTAAACTGTTCCAAAGATTGGTTTTCTTCCTTAATATAGAGAGCGAAATAGCGGCACTAATAAGAGCCAATAAGAACCCTCCACCCCAATAAATCAAAGGATTAGCACTTTGAGTAACTGCAAACGTCAAGAAGCCTATCGGTATTTGAAGTGAGGAATAGCGCAAAACTTCTTTTGATAGCTTATAATTGTAACGCCAACGAGTATAAACAACAGTAAAAAAGGTATCAATAACTCCCGCAAAAGTTACTCCCAAACCTGCTCCAAAGAGTCCATAACGATTGAAACTATAGAGTACTGCCACAACCAAAATAATGTCGTAAATGGCTTCAAGCAACAAATATGAAACGGAATCGCCTTTGGCTAACGGAATATATTGCACAGGAAGGCACATTGCACGAAAGTACATTGCTAACATTATAACTTGCATCATGCCCAAAGCTGGCAAGAATTTGCCCGTATATAATAATGGTAGAAGAATAGGAAGAAGCAAAGCAAACAAAACTAACAAGGGGGATACCAACAATAACATTACTTCTATTTGCCTATTTACAATCTGATTGAAGCTGAAACGCAACTGATTGACACCTGAAAGGCGTGGAAAATAATCGGTTTCCATGGCTGCAAAAACCATTCCAACATAGGTCATCGTCAGCATATAACCTGCATTGAACAATCCCACAGTGTCTATTCCGTCTACATTATTCATGTAACTTCGTATCACAAAGTCGGCTCCCGAACCTAAAACGCCAGCTAAAACAAAGGCAATACCCAAACGTATCATATCCAAACCATCGCGTAAAGACCGAAATTTATTCATTAATTTCAACGAATAAGTACGATATGAATAAACAATGGTCAATATCATTTGGATAAAAGCCATAATGATAAGCGAGGGAACAATGGCTTTTTCTCTAAAAAAATAGTAAAGCGGAACGGACGTTATCAATGCTCCTAATACATTATAAATAGAGATGAAAGCCAAGTTTTTTAGTTTTCTGATGCCTTTTAATATAGCAAGTTCACCACTTGATATGGCCATCATGAACACAATAGGCGATAAAAGTATAAAATGAAGTGTGTGTCCATTCCATGAAAAAGTAAACTTACTGAGCAGTGGACTTAACAAAATGCAAAGCAACATACCCAACAATCCTGCCAATAAACTCCACGAACGCACTAATTTAACAGTATCTGCTAATTTTATTTCATCGCTTTTATCGAAATATTCTGAAATGTTTTTTACGGCACTAATAGAGATTCCAAAGTTTGTAGAGTCGCTCATTAGCTTCAAAGTGGAATTGAACAATGATATTAAACCCATTCCGTCAGGTCCTAATATCATTGCCACCAACTTATTCCTAACCATTCCCACCAATATATTAAGCGTCTGAACTCCGCCAAAAAGTCCAGTATATTGAAGAATATGCTTGTAGCCGTTTGTTTTTTTCATTATTATTTAAACGTAAGTTAAAAGTTTTTATTATTTTTGCAACAAGGAAAAATATGGAACTAAGTATCATCATACCCGTTTATAATGTTGAAAACACACTCCGTCGATGTGTGGAAAGTGTTCTCAATCAATCGTTTCAAGACTTTGAAATGATTCTTGTGAATGATGGTTCTAAGGATAAATCGGCTAAAATTGCTGACGACTATGCTGCAAAAAATAATAAAATTCGTGTTATTCATCAGCAAAATCAAGGACTTTCAGCTGCTCGTAACGCAGGAATAAGACTTGCAAAAGGTAATTATATCACCTTTATTGACTCCGATGATTTTGTGGATTTGCACACTTACCAACAGCTTATGGAGCGTTTAGCCCAGCATTCTGAATATGATATACTTGAATTTTCGGTCATTGAGAAATATGGTTCAAAGCAAGAAAGGCAACTCATTTTGCCCGAAAAGCTCTACACCGACCCATCTAAATATTGGTTAGAAGGTCAAACTTACTTGCATACATACGCTTGTAACAAAATATATCGACGAGAACTTTTCGACAAAATAGAGTTTCCACGAGGCAAAAACTTTGAAGATGCGCACACACTTCCAAAGCTAATAAATGCAGCAAAAGTCATAGCAACAACGAGTATCGGAACATATTATTATTGTTGGAACGATGCAGGTATCACTGCTAATGCTAACGGACAAGACTTAACCAGCTTATTAGAAGCTCACTTGAACTACATCAACAATGGTGGAAGAATTGATAGCAGATATTACGCTCATATATTAAACATTCAATTAGATGTTTACGAGGCTACAAAGGCAAAACCATTGCTCCCTACTCTCCCCTATTATGGAACTCTGAAACTTCTATTACTTCACTTTTTAGGATTAAAAGGCTTATGCAAACTCAACCAAATCATACACAAATTAGTAAAAAAACACCATTAATAAGTTTCATTATTACCTACTATAATGAGCCAGTCAATATGCTAAAAGCGTGTATTGAGAGTGTTCTTGCGCTCTCTCTGACTGATGAAGAACGAGAAATCATAGTCATTGATGATGGTTCTAACCTTTCTCCGCTTGATTTGCTGACCGATATTACTAACGAAATTTTCTATATTCGACAGCCCAATCAAGGATTAAGTCAAGCCCGCAATACTGGTATTACGATGTCATCAGGTCAATATCTCCAATTCATTGATGCTGATGATTATCTTATTCCGCACAACTATGAGAAATGCTTGGACTTTATACGATTTAAAAATCCTGATATGGTCTTGTTCGATGAAACAAGTAAGGAGACAACAAGCCTACAATTACCAAAAGATGAGGTGATTTCAGGAACAGAATATATACGCAATAACAATTTAAAAGCAAGTGCTTCTGGCTATATTTTTAAGAAGAATTTATTACTAAACCTTCGCTTTACGAAAGGAATTTTGCACGAAGACGAAGAGTTTACACCACAACTTATTATTCGTGCCGATAAAGTTTACGATACGCAAATAGCTGCTTATTTTTATAGACAGCGAAACGATTCTATTACACACAAGAAGGATAAACGTTGGAAAATAAAGCGTTTGCAAGACACAGAGCAAATTATTAAAACGTTACAAGATAAGGCTGACCTCATGCCACCTAAGGAACGTAGCGCAATGAACCGTCGTGTAGCTCAACTTACAATGGATTACATTTACAATACAATTATTCTCACACACGATGAGCAATATCTTAATCATGTAATTCAGCGACTTGAGAAACGTGGATTGTACCCTTTGCCAGCAAAAAACTATACGAAAAAGTATAAAACATTTAGCATCTTAATCAAAACAAAGATTGGTCGCAAAATTTTAATCAACACGCTCCCATTGATTAAAAGTGGACATTAAACCCACTTGAATAAATAAAAACAAATGCGTATACTATTATTTGGCGAATACAGCAACGTTCATCATACGCTAAAACAGGGGTTAGAACAACTTGGACACACGGTTGTTATAGCCTCTAATGGGGATTATTGGAAAAATTATCCACGCGATATTGACTTAGCTCGCCCCAAAGGAAGGTTCTCAGGCATACGTCTGTTGCTTCAACTCTTCGCCAATTTAAGAAAAATGCGTGGATTTGACATTGTACAAATTATCAATCCTATCTTCATAGACTTAAAAGCACCTCATAATCTTCGCCTTTACAAGTACTTACGCAAGCACAATAAAAAAATAATTATGGCCGCTTTCGGCATGGATTACTATTGGGTGCACGTCAATAGCACCACTATGCCACTGCGTTATAGCGACTTTAATATCGGAAAAGAACTGCGTACCAACAAAGATGCTATCATTGAAAGAAAAGATTGGGTGGGTACTGCAAAAGAAACATTGAACAAACTCATTGCCAACGACTGCGATGGCATTGTAACAGGACTCTACGAATACGATGTTTGCTATCGTCCTATCTTTCCAAACAAAACAAAATTTATTCCATTCCCTATCGTTACAGAGGGGAAAAGTCAGACTATTAAGCGACAAGAAAGACCACTCCGATTGTTTATTGGCATCAGTAAGAATCGTTCAGAATACAAAGGAACTGATATTATGCTGCGAGCTGCACAAGCTGTAAAGGCTGATTACCCTGACAAAATAGAATTACGCATTGCTGAAGGCATTCCTTTTGATGAATATGTAAAATTAATGGAAGGGTCAGATGCTATTCTCGACCAACTTTATAGCTACACTCCGTCTATGAATCCATTAGAAGCAATGAGCCGTGGTCTTATTTGTATTGGTGGCGGAGAACCTGAAAACTACGAAATTATTAACGAAACCGAATTGCACCCTATCATCAATGTTGAACCAAACTACGATAGTTGTTACCAACAAATAAAAGATTTGGCACTTCACCCTGAGCGCATTCCACAACTCCAACAACAAAGCATTGATTATATTCGTAAACATCACGACCACATGAAGGTGGCAAAAAGCTACGAAGAATTTTACAAATCTTTCCTTGAAAAATAGAAAGAAACAAGAACCCTATAAAAACAAGAACGCCAAACTCTGAGAGTCTGGCGTTGTTTTTACTTGTGTAAGCAGTAATTACTTAACAGAGTCTGTAGCAACTGCTGAATCTGCAACTGCTGAATCTGCTGTCATAGAGTCAGCATTAACTGTTGTATCAACCTTAGCTGAGTCAGCGTTAGCTGCTGGTTTGCTGTTACCACCGCAAGATGCGAAAGAGATAGCTACGAAAGCTACTGCTACAAAAAATAACTTCTTCATTTTCTTTTGCTTTTTAAATCTGTAAAACGATCATTTGTTTCTTAAAACGTTGCAAAGGTAGGTATTTTTTTTAATTACAGCATACTTTTTAGACTTTTTTTTTACCTCTTTTTGTAACAAAAACGTAAAGCTCTGATTTACAATACAATACAAAATTATTTTCATTGTTAAATATTGCTAACGATAAAAGGATACGTATCATTTTACGCTTTTTATGAGTTTTTGCGACAATATTGAGATGAAAAAAAGTAAGAAATAGGCGACTAATAAGAATAGTATTATATATAATAAGGTAAAAGAGCAAGAAAAATATTGCAGACATAAGTATTTAGAGTTTCATTTACTCAAAAATAGGCTGAAAGAAGATAGGGTTCTAACGTTTTTACAATCTGGATAAATATTTATTCTAATCTTATTTATACTGCTATTTATGCAAATAAAGCTACAAAAGAGGCACTTCCGTAAACCACTGAATATAAAGCAATTACAAAACTCATATTTCCTGTAATAAAAAACCTATTGTTTTGCGCTTCAAAACAATAGGTTTTGGGCTTCAAAAGAGCCTGTTTTGAAAATTGAAACAATGGGTATGATGTTTTCATTGTGTATTTATATTCATTAATATAATAAAAAATAGAGAGAGTAAAAGATACTTTTTAAGCAATGTTTTATTGGAAAAATTATCGTACTTTTGTAGCAATAAAACTACAATAAAACAAGAAATGAGTTATAAACACATCGTTTTTGATGTTGATGGAACATTGGTTGATAACAAAAAAGCTGTGATTTCAACGTGGCAAGAAACCATTTTACAACTAACTGGACGTACCTATGAAGCCAAAAAGTTAGCGTTTGTAATGGGTGTGAATAGCGAAACGGCATTGAAAGAATTAGGATTGAGCCGTGCTGACGAAGTGTTTAAAACATGGGAAAATATCTATCTGAAACATCAAGATGAGGTACAGTTGTTCGAAGATATTGAGTTCACCTTACGAAAACTACAAGATGAAGGTTATCAATTAGGTATCGTTACGTCAAGAACACGCTATGAACTATGCAATGACATCACTCTTACCAACTTACTTCCATGCTTCCAACAAATAATTTGTGCCTCAGACATCACAGAACCCAAACCCTCACCTGCTCCACTTTTGGCTTATTTGAAAAAAAGCAATGCCACAACCAACGAAACACTTTACATTGGCGACATTCTCAACGATGCTTTATGTGCAAATGCTGCAAATGTAGCTTTCGCATGGGCGGCTTGGAGCGACA
Organism: Prevotella disiens JCM 6334 = ATCC 29426; assembly: GCF_000613345.1. Classification (GTDB taxonomy): domain Bacteria; phylum Bacteroidota; class Bacteroidia; order Bacteroidales; family Bacteroidaceae; genus Prevotella; species Prevotella disiens. The sequence continues at coordinate 123,815 of NZ_BAIS01000001.1, forward strand.
ACGACCCAACAATAGCCAACAAAGCCAAATACATTTTGCACACTCCCAAAGACTTATTCTTGCAAAATATTCTGAACAAATAATACGAAATTTGGTGTTATAGCAGAATAGCATTACCTTTGCAAAGAAAAGAAGCTCAATGCCAACGCTTTTCACAAGAAGAAAGAAAGGAAAAGTTTCTTTATTGCGGATAGCACTGCATGCTTGTTCAGCGTAAAAGTCGAATCAAACGGAGGAAATATTCGGACTTGTGAACAACATGAGAGGCATCATGAACGCCCCACCCCACATATATTAATAGAAAATCCTCCACAAAAAATATGATAGATACATCTTCCTTTCAAGGTAAAACAGCAAAATATTACACATTAGGTTGCAAGCTAAACTTCTCAGAAACAAGTACCTTTGCACGCAGCTTGCGCGAAATGGGTGTCAGAGAAGCCAAAAAAGACGAAATTGCTGATATTTGCCTTATCAATACTTGCTCGGTAACCGAAGTTGCCGACCACAAATGCCGCCAAATCATCAACCGTATGGCAAGACAAAACCCTGGTGCATTTATCGTGGTTACAGGGTGTTACGCCCAGTTGGGAAGCGAACGAGTGGCAGAAATACCAGGTGTAAACTTGGTTTTGGGTAGCAATGAAAAAGCAAACTTAATACAATTTTTGAGCGATGCATGGAACAACCCTACAATAGGCACAAATAGTGATGAAGAAAAGAAGAAAGCAATCTTCCATTCCGTTAAAACAAAGGATATTGTAACCTTCCAGCCCAGTTGTTCACGAGGCAACAGAACTCGCTATTTCTTGAAAGTACAAGACGGATGTAACTACTTTTGCACCTATTGCACCATACCTTATGCACGAGGTTTTTCACGCAATCCAACAATACAATCCTTAGTTGAGCAAGCCGAACAAGCAGCAAAAGAAGGCGGAAAAGAAATAGTTTTGACAGGTGTAAACATTGGCGATTTTGGCAGAACAACAAGCGAAAGTTTCTTAGATTTAGTCAAAGCATTAGACCAAGTAGAAGGCATTGAACGTTTCCGTATAAGTTCTTTAGAACCAGACCTTATCGACGATGAACTGATAAGATATTGCGCTACATCGAGAGCCTTTATGCCTCACTTCCACATTCCACTACAAAGTGGCTCAGACGAAGTTTTAAAACTTATGCATAGACGCTACGACACAGCACTTTTTGCCCACAAAATAAACTTAATAAAAGAAATTACGCCCGATGCTTTCATTGGTGTCGACGTTATGGTGGGCTGCCGTGGCGAAGAGCCGCAATACTTCGATGATTGCTATAACTTTCTTTCTTCTCTGCCAATCACCCAACTTCACGTTTTCCCCTACTCGGAACGCCCAGGCACATCGGCGCTCTCAATTCCTTACGTTGTAGACGAAAAAGAGAAAAAATGCCGTGCTCGTCAATTGTTGCAACTCTCTGACGAGATGACCCACAAGTTTTACGCAGAACATATCGGAAAAGAAGCCGAAGTTTTGCTCGAAAAAGCAGTACGTGGAAAATCAATGCACGGATTTACAAAGAATTACATTCGAGTGGAATTAAATCCAACACAAGTGCGTGAAGAATATGATAATCAAATCATAAAAGTGCGCTTGGGCGATTTCAATTTCGATAAAACAGCCTTAAAAGTAGAAATCCTATGAGAGTAGCCATCGTTATTTTAAACTGGAATGGGCGCACCATGTTGGAAAAATATCTACCCTCTGTGGTAAGATTTTCCCAAGAAGAAGCAGAAGTTATCATAGCCGACAACGCCAGTACGGACGATTCTTTGGAGTGGCTGGAGCAAAATTTTCCACACATCAGAACGATAGTTCTTGACAAAAACTACGGCTTTGCAGGTGGCTATAATATGGCTTTAAAACAAGTGGAAAGCGAATATTACATCTTATTGAATAGCGATGTAGAAGTAACCCACCATTGGTTGTCGCCCTTAATCGAACAGATGGACGCCCACAAAGAAATAGCAGCTTGCCAACCGAAATTACTTGCCATGCACGACAAAGGAACTTTCGAATATGCAGGGGCAGCTGGAGGCTTCCTCGACAAATATGGCTACCCTTATTGTAGAGGGCGCATTTTTGACACTATTGAGCAAGATTTAGGACAATACGACTCCAATCTTGAAATATTTTGGGCTACTGGCGCCTGCCTCATGATACGTTCAAAAGACTATTGGGCAGTAGGCGGACTTGACGAACGCTTCTTTGCACACAACGAAGAAATAGACCTTTGCTGGCGATTGCAACTTGCTGGACGCAAAATTTATTGTATTCCAAGTAGCGAAGTCTATCACGTTGGTGGCGGAACGCTCCCAAAATCGAACCCAAGAAAGACCTTTTTGAATTTCAGAAACAACCTCACTATGTTGTGGAAAAACCTACCTGACAATGAGTTAAGACTTATTATGCGCCGTCGTTGGTTCTTAGATTATTTAGCAGCCCTACAAATGTTGGTACTAAAATTCAATTGGGGAGACTTCATGGCGGTAATAAAAGCACGAAGAGCATTCAAAAAATGGCGCAACAGCTTTGAACGCACACCACAAAAAGGATTTGCAGACAAACGAGATAAATTCTCTATACTATGGTTGTATTATGCAAAAAAGTGTAATATATTCAGTAAATTACCATAAGAGAAAAGGAAGAAACATGAATTTTATTTTAACCTTTTTTGCCAAAAACTTGTATGATTAAATGTTTTTTAGTATTTTTGCAAACAGAAATAGTTTCTAAAACGAGTATCTTTTAGGTGAAAAAGGTTTATTACATATTATTTATATTGTGCATTGCTTTAACAAGCTGCCAATTAAAGGTAACATCGGGAGACGATGTTGCCGATGATAATGTATCCATAGAACGATACGACCGATTAGAATATCGCTATCTCACCACTGGCGACTTCTCTGCATTGCAACAGATGAATACCGATTACCCCATGGAAACTCGCACATTGATAGAAGATATCATTCAATTGGGCGATGCACGCGACCCAGATATCAATACAAAATTCTTGAAATTTTATCAAGACACTACTTTACAAGCAATGATAGCTTCAGTTGAATCGGAATATGCGAATATTGACGACCTCAATTCGCAACTTAATTCTGCATTCAAATTCTTGAAACAAAAGCTACCAAACCTTGAAACCCCACGCTTTTATGCACAAATTTCAGCCTTAGACCAAAGCATTATCGTGGGAAATGGCAGCGTAGGTATTTCGTTGGACAAATACATGGGCGAAAACTTCCCACTCTATCAGAAATACTATTCGCCACTTCAACGGCAACAAATGACCCGTGAACATATTGTTTCCGACTGCCTATCATTCTATTTAATGAGTGTCTATCAAATAAAAGACTACGATAAACGCCCACAAATAGAGCGAGATTTGCACATGGGAAAAATACAATGGGTAGTAAATCAAGCGCTATCACGCAGATTTTATAGAACAAGATACGTCGCAATGGTAGAAAATTATGTACAGGAACACCAAAAAATATCATACGACGAATTACTAAAAATGACCGATTACACCAAGTTTATTAAGAAATAAATGGTTAAAATAAGCGTTATTAGAAACGTTCCTGCAACTTTCTGCAAAGCTATAACGCACTGATAATCAATTTTTCACGACAAGAAATACGATTACCATATCTATCAAAAGTCATTCTTTTCTCTTTTTGGAGAACAAAACAAAATATTTTTCCAAACTTTTGTGGCTGAATACCACACTTTCAAAAAACAAAAAAAGGAGCATCAATAATTGATACTCCTTCGTTTTCTTTGAGCCTCTTGTCGGATTCGAACCAACGACCCCGAGATTACAAATCACGTGCTCTGGCCAACTGAGCTAAAGAGGCGGGTGGGCAAGCTATTCTTATCGCGTCGCTACAACCTTTTTCCCTTGCTACGTTCCCGTCCTGGGGTATTCAAAGGGAGCTGACCGTAAGAGACTTGCCCATAATAGGCTCGCCATTTCTGAAAAGCGAGTGCAAAGATAGTAAAATAATTTTAAATACACCAAGGAATAGCCTCGCTTTTTTCGATTTTAACAAAAAAATATAATTTTGCACCTACCTTACCTTATTTATAATATAATTTCTGTAATTTTGTAGCATGAATTACGAAGAAATTAAACAATTGCGTGCATACGCACGTTACGACGGAATATATTTGGCAATTGTGTGGACAGCAAGCTTTGTTTGCTTCTTAGCAACTCCATTGCATGCTATTTTTTCAACCTTTAGTTCTTTGCTTACACTCTGTACGCCTTTCTTTGTGGCTTACAGATTTAAAGTTTTCAGAAACGAAGGATTGAATGGTGTTATTTCTTTCAAACGAGGCTATGTTTATAGCATACGAGTTTTCATGAATGCAGCCTTGCTTTTCAGTTTCTTACAGTGGGCATACATGCAGTTTCTCGACAATGGAAAAGTCGTGGGAATCATTAGTTCTATCGTTTCATTACCTGATTATGATGCTTTCTTTGCCTCATTTGCAATGAGCAGAGAAGAATTTATAAAAGCCCTACCAGAAGCATTTTCACCCATAACATTGGTCTCAACAAGTCTTTTTTATGAGTTGTTCATAGGTGCTTTCCTTAGTCTTTTCATTGCAGCAGCAATGATGCGCAATTATAAAAAATAAAATAATACTTGAAAATAAAGAATATGGACATTTCTGTAATAGTACCTCTCTACAACGAAGACGAGAGTTTACCAGAATTACACTCGTGGATTTGCAGAGTAATGAATGAAAACCACTTCACATACGAAATAATTTTTGTAAATGATGGTTCGACCGACAACAGTTGGAACGTTATCGAAGAACTCACAAAAAAGGACGAAAACGTACGCGGAATAAAGTTTCGCCGCAACTACGGAAAGAGTCCTGCGCTCTATTGTGGCTTTAAGGCTGCAAAAGGCGATGTAGTCATTACCATGGACGCCGATTTACAAGATTCACCAGACGAGATTCCTGAACTCTACCGCATGATTACCAAAGATGGTTTTGATTTGGTAAGTGGTTACAAACAGAAGCGTTACGACCCACTTTCAAAGACGATTCCAACAAAATTGTTCAATGCTACGGCACGCAAAATTAGTGGTGTGAAGAATTTGCACGACTTTAATTGCGGACTAAAAGCCTACAAAAATGAGGTTGTTAAGAACATTGAGGTTTACGGAGAAATGCACCGCTACATTCCATACTTAGCAAAAGAGGCTGGATTTAAGAAGATTGGCGAAAAAATTGTGCAACACCAAGCACGCAAATATGGTTCAACAAAGTTTGGTATCAATCGTTTTTTCAACGGCTATCTCGACCTTATAACACTTTGGTTCTTAACCAATTTTGGCAAGAAACCAATGCATGTATTTGGTCTTTTAGGCAGTTTCGTATTTTTCATAGGCTTCATGTCGTTTCTTTGGTTCATCATCGAGAAAATTATCGACCTTTCTAATGGAGTTTATGGCGATTTACTCTCCAACCATGCATCGTTCTTTATAGCCCTTACAGCCATGATTATTGGCACTCAACTTTTCCTTGCGGGCTTCTTAGGCGACCTTATTAGCCGCAATAGCGACAGACGAAACGACTACCTCATTGAGGAACAAATCAACTTATAAGAAAGAAAAAGGGAGACCACAAATACCAAAATAATGTAGTCTCCCTTTATTTATCATATTTCAACCTACAAAAACAGGATACAAAAGTAGGAATAACAATAAAAAAGTAACATTATGAATCACAAAAAAAATAAAAAATTATTTTGGCAATTACCATTTTTAGCGTTATTGATTATTGGAACTATTCTCATTATCAAGCATCAAAACGAGATTCCCTATCAGCATAACAAAGGATTTGTATTTGGAACAGTTTACAACATAACGTATCAAAGCGATAAAGATTTACAGAAAGAAATTGAAGCCGAACTGAAGAAAGTAGACAATTCTTTATCTACTTTCAACAAGCAGTCGATTATTTCAAAAATAAACAATAACGAACCTACCCAATTAGACGAAATGTTTGTGGAAGTATTCGACAAAGCAAAATTCATTTCAAAAGAAACCGATGGAGCTTTTGATATTACCGTTGCACCGCTTGTAAACCTTTGGGGCTTTGGTTTCAAAGAAGGCAAGAATCCGTCAAAACATAAAATTGACAATATCATGCAATTCATTGGCTACGAAAAGGTTTCATTAATCGGAAAAGGAATCAAGAAAACTAATCCAAAAATCATGTTAGACTGCTCGGCAATTGCAAAGGGATATGGAACAGACGTAGTGGCTCGCTTCTTGAAAAAGAACGATATTCAAAACTTTATGGTAGAAATTGGAGGTGAAATTGTAGTAAGCGGAATCAGCGAAAGTCGCTCGCCTTGGAAAATTGGAGTAAACAAACCAGTTGAAGACAAAGGTAACGAAAATTCTGAAATACAAGCCATCTTGCACATTACCAACAAGGCAATGGCGACAAGTGGCAATTACAGAAACTTCTATTATAAAGGTGGAAAAAAATATGCCCACACTATTGACCCCAAAACAGGCTATCCTGTGCAACATTCCCTACTCTCTTCAACTGTTTTAGCGAACGATTGCGCTACGGCAGACGCTTATGCAACTGCATTCATGGTGATGGGAATGGAAAAAGCAAAGAAAATTTTAGAAAACCACAAAGAACTCTTAGCTTATTTCATTTACTCCGACCATCAAGGAAAACTGAAGGTATGGTGCAGTCCAAAGTTGGAAAAGAAACTTTCACATTAAAACATTGGAGAAATCAGTAAAAAAGCATGTTACAAATCTATAAAAAACTTCTTGAACTACCCCTATTTCTTGGCATTGGCTCTGCCGATTTAAAGGAAATAGTGGGTGCTACAAAGTTTGGATTTCACACTTTGAAACCCAAAGAAACACTGGCTAAAGAAAATGACAAAAGCAACATACTCTTTTTCCTTATGAATGGTACGATGCTGGTAAAAAGTTTTGCCGACAACCATAGCTACAGCATCATTGAAGAAATAGCTGCACCAGCCGCAGTACAGCCAGAAAGACTATTTGGATTGGTACAAAATTATTCCAAAAATTTTATTGCCAAAACCGAATGTAGCTTCATTTCACTCAACAAAAACGAAGTATTAAGGTTAGCCGACCAATACTTAATCTTTCGCCTTAACTTCTTTAATCTCCTTTCCAATAAGGCGCAACGCTATAGCCGATATGTGTGGCAGCAAGAACCCAATAATATAAAGGAGAAATTTATCCACTTTTTACGTTTACATTGCGAATATCCAGCAGGCAAAAAGATTTTAAAAACAACCATGCAAACACTGGCTGACGAGTTGCATGAAAGCAGATTAAATGTATCAAAAATGCTCAATCAGAGCAAGGAAAATGGCGAAATACAACTAACAAGAAGCGAAATAAACATTCCAGCATTAGAAAAAATGCGTTAAAACTATCATTCTATTTTGCTGGTACATAGTTTTTTCTGTAACTTTGTAACTTATATAGAGAAAATAAAAAAATGACAAAAAATATAGACGAAAAGGGAAAGCACATAAATCCTTTCTTTCAACCTTACAACACTCCACACGAAACTGTTCCATTCGACAAAATTACGCTTGCCGACTACGAGGAAGCTATGCTCGAAGGAATACGCCGTGAGGACGAACAAATAGAAAAAACAATTAACGACCCAGCAGAACCAACGTTCGAAAATACACTCATTCGGGAAGACGAAGTAGAGGGAAGAAAACATTATTACGACCTGCTCTCACGAGTAGAAAGCGTATTTTTCAATATTTTAAGTGCCGAAACAAACGACGAAATGGACGCTTTGGCACAAAAAATGAGTCCTATTCTGACGAAACACTCTAACGACGTAAGTTTAAATCCGCAACTTTTCGAACGCATCAAAGCTGTTCACGATAAACACGAAGAACTTACGCCTGAAGAAAGCAAACTATTAGAAGAAAGCTACGATGGCTTTGTTCGCAGTGGTGCGTTGCTAAACGAAGACGATAAAAATAAACTTCGCCAACTCACAGAAGAGGCAAGTATCCTCGCTTTGAACTTTTCGCAAAATGTACTCAAAGAAAAGAAAGCATTCAAGCTCCACATTACGGACGAAAAACAATTAGAAGGATTGCCTGCAACCGTGCGCGAAGCAGCGGCAACAACAGCCAAAGAATACGAATTGGAAGGTTGGGTAATCACCTTAGACGCACCAAGTTATGGTCCTTTTATGATGTACAGCACGCAAAGAGAATTGCGTAAACAGTTGTACATGGAAGCCAATACGCTTTGCATCAAGGACAACGCTGAAAACAATTTGGAGGTTTGCAAGCGATTAATCAACTTGCGCCGTGAGATGGTGCAACTTTTGGGCTACGAAACCTACGCTGATTTCGTCATGAAATATCGCATGGCAAGCAACGTTAAGAATGTTTACGAATTGCTCGACAACCTCATTGAGGCTTACAAACCAACGGCAATAAAGGAAAGAGACGAAATCATAGCATTGGCAAAACGATTGGAAGGCGACGCATTTGAAATGAAGCCTTGGGACACAAGCTATTATGCCCACAAGCTAAAGTTAGAAAAATACGACCTCGACCCTGAAATGTTGCGCCCTTATTTCGAACTTAACAACGTTATTAAAGGGGTATTTGGCTTGGCAACACGCCTATACGGCATCACATTTAAAGAGAATAAAGACATTCCAGTCTACCACACTGATGTTAAACCTTTTGAGGTTTACGACAAAGACGGTTCTTATTTAGCCGTACTTTACGTTGATTTCTTCCCACGAAAGGGCAAGCGTTCAGGCGCATGGATGACTGAATATCAAGGACAACGCATCACAAAAGAAGGCGAAAACATACGTCCACACGCATCGTTGGTCATGAATTTCTCGAAGCCAACCGACGACAAACCAGCTCTTTTGCGCTTAGGCGAAGTTGAAACATTCCTACACGAGTTTGGTCATTCTTTGCATAGCATCTTTGCCAATAGCCGCTTTGAAAGTCAATCAGGCACAAATGTATGGTGGGATTTCGTGGAATTGCCTTCACAATTCATGGAGAATTTTGCAGTAGAAAAAGACTTCCTCCGCACTTTTGCCTTCCATTACGAAACGGGCGAACCTATACCTGACGAACTCATTGACCGCATTGTGGCAAGTCAAAACTTCAACACAGCCATGGCATGTTTGCGCCAAGTGAGCTTTGGATTGCTCGATTTGGCTTACTACACTCAAAAAGAAGAGTTTACAGACAACATCATAGCCTTTGAAAAGAAGGCATGGGAGAAAGCCATTATCGACAAGCAAATGGATGAAACCTGTATGACAACCCAATTCTCGCATATCATGGCGGGTGGTTATGCCGCAGGTTATTACAGTTATAAATGGGCAGAAGTGCTTGATGCCGATGCTTTTAGCTTGTTCAAAAAGAATGGTATCTTCGACCAAAAGACTGCTCAAAGTTTCCGCGACAACATACTTTCAAAAGGTAGCACCGAACACCCGATGACTCTTTACAAGCGTTTCCGTGGACAAGAGCCTACCATTGACGCCCTATTAGAGCGCAACGGCATCAAGAAAAAGCAATAAAAAAGAATAAATCACTATCCAAGAAACATGGAAATAAGTAAGCAAACACTTCTCGATTATCGCTACCTACGAATGGCACGTGTTTGGTCGGAAAATTCCTATTGTAAACGCCGCCAAGTGGGTGCATTGGTCGTCAAAGACAAGATGATTATAAGCGATGGATATAATGGAACGCCAAGCGGATTTGAGAACATTTGCGAAGACAACGATGGTTTGACAAAGCCGTATGTGCTACACGCTGAAGCCAATGCTATCACAAAACTTGCACGCAGCGGCAATAACAGCGAAGGTTCAACCCTTTACGTTACCGCATCGCCCTGCATTGAATGCGCCAAACTTATTATCCAATCAGGCATTAAACGGGTCGTTTATGCCGAAAAATATAGACTTACCGAAGGCATCGAATTGTTGAAACGTGCCAATATAAAGGTTGAATATTTAAATCTTGAAGACAATGAGTCAGAACAAGAATAACCGTTTTCTCCCACTTTGGCTTGCCCTATGTGTGGTTATCGGAGTTATCATCGGAACATTTTACGCCAATCACTTTTCAGGCAATCGGCTGAATATCATCAATAGTGGTAGTAGCCGATTGAGCAACTTGCTGCATATCATTGACGACCAGTATGTTGATTCAGTCAATATCGATGAGTTGGTAGAAAAAGCATTACCTGAAATTCTTGCCGAACTCGACCCTCATTCGGTTTATATCAGTGCCAAAGATGTGCAAATGGCTACCGAAGACCTTAAAGGTTCGTTCTCTGGAGTGGGCATAGAATTTACCATTCGCAAAGATACCATACACGTTCAAAACATCATTAAGGACGGGCCAGCCGACAAAGCAGGAATCCTTGCAGGTGATAAGATTGTAAGTATTGACAATAAACCATTTGTTGGCGACATTGTTACCGATGAAGAGGCCAAACATAGGCTAAAAGGACCGAAAGGTTCAAAGGTGAAAATAGGCGTAAAACGATTTGGCGAAAAGAACATTAAATACTTTGTGCTCACCCGAAACGACATCGCCATGAAGAGCATTTCGGCAACCTATATGCTCAATGACTCAACGGGTTACATCAAAATTAAAAACTTTGGTGAACGCACATACGCTGAAATGCTTTCTTCATTGCAGCAACTTACACTTCAAGGGGCTGACAATTTGGTGATTGACCTTCGGGATAATACGGGGGGATATTTAGAAAGTGCAGTGCAAATGGCTGAGGAATTTCTAAAGAAAGACCAACTCATTGTTTACACCCAAGGCAGAAAAAGTCCACGAAAAGAATACCGTAGCCGTGGAAAAGGCAGCTATCAGCAAATACCATTAGTAGTTCTCATCAACGAAAGTTCGGCTTCGGCTTCCGAAATTTTTGCAGGTGCGATGCAAGACAACGACCGTGGCACCATCATCGGACGCCGTTCTTTCGGTAAAGGCTTGGTACAACAGCAAATACAATTCCCTGACGGTAGCATGATTCGCCTTACCATAGCACGCTATTACTCGCCTTCGGGACGTTGCATACAAAAGCCTTTCAAGCCTGGAAGCATTGCCGATTACGAACAAGACATACTAACACGCTATCAGCATGGTGAGTTCTTCTCGCAAGACAGCATTAAGCACACAGGGCCAGCCTACCATACCAACAACGGTCGCTTGGTTTATGGTGGCGGTGGCATTACGCCAGACATCTTTGTACCCGAGGATACATCAGCCGTAACTTCTTATTATAAAGAAGCTGCCATTAGCGGACTCATCTTGCAATACGCTTTCAAGTACACCGACGACAACCGCCAAACGTTGAACAAATACACTGAAATGCAAACATTATCAGAGTATCTTAGAGGCAGAAATCTTGTAAACGATTTCGTCAACTATGCTGAAAAGAATGGTTTGCGCCGCCGTAATAACCTCATCGACAAGTCGCACATGCTGTTGGAAAATTATATCAATAGCCGCATTATTTACAATATGCTCGATGAACAAGCGTGGACACAATATTTAAACCGAAACGACAAGATGATAAAATCGGCTGAAGAAGTGTTCTCTAAAAGGGAAGCGTTTCCCAAAGCACCCGTAAAAAGAGCGACTACCAATAATAGAAAGCCAAGTAATAAAGCGTAGAAAATATGCCTTTTTTTACTAAACCCCTCATCAGACAAATCGGACGAGTCTGACTTGTCTGACCAATCTGACCAGTCCGACTCGTCCGACTTGTCCCAACCCACCAAAACTATGAACAAAAACGAATTAAGAAAAGAAATAAGAAGCCGCAAACACCAATACACCAAAGAGCAGTTATGCGAGCTTTCTGCCCCTATCATCGACCGATTGCGCAACCATCCTAAACTCGTTGCTGCTGAAACCGTTATGCTTTACCATTCCCTACCCGATGAAGTCTTCACTCACAACTTTGTAGACGAAATGGTCAAAGCAGGCAAAAAAGTTGTTTTACCAGTTGTTATCAGCGAAACCGAAATGGAAATACGCTGTTACACGGGAGAAAAAGACATGGCAGAAAGTTCTTTCCACATCTTAGAACCCATTGGCGAACTCTTTACCGACTATGCCTCTATCGATTTCATTGCCGTACCAGGCATGAGTTTCGATGCACAATGCAACCGTTTAGGACGTGGAAAAGGCTACTATGACCGCTTTCTTAACCAAGTCCCAAACGCTTATAAATTAGGCATTTGCTTCGATTTCCAAAAGTTAAAAACCATTCCCGCTGACGAATACGACAAGAAAGTAGACGAAGTATTGTAAAACAGACTTTCTAAACAAAAAAGGACTTAGAACAATCTGTGTGTCATTGATTTAGCTATGGCTTCAGTAATATTGTCCACACCCAATTTCTTAAATGCCGAACGTTTGTAAAACTTAATCGTATCAACTGATTTACACATTCGTTCGGCTATTTCGCCCATTGTAAATCCAGTAACAGAAAGTTGCAAAACTTCTATTTCCTCTGCTTTCAACTCAATCCCTTTTTTCTCGTTCCATTTGTGCCCTTTCATGGAATATTCCCAATAATTGGCTCGTTCAGTTAAATTAAATTGAATCTGACCAGCAGCTTTTTGCGATGATAGCGACACCACGCACATTGCTATCCAAATGCGTCCTTCGTTGGTCAGCAATACAGGTGTAAGTTTATGATTGACAAGCGTTTGCCTCTTTTCATACTGTAAATGAAAATCGTAAGATATGGAAGCTTTATATTTCTCATCATCTGCCAAAGAATTAAAGAATTTAAAACCACTATGATTCACCTCAACCAGCATTTTTTGTTCCTCTTCAGGAACATGCCGAAGGTAAAAACTATATCCCATTTCTTTCACTTCTTCAGCAGTATGCCCACAAAGAAACAAGGGATTTTCAGCAACATACAAGAAATCTTGCTTGTAATAATCTATCAAATAAACGCTCTGATAAGTTACTCGTGCAAAGGCTTCAACGCTACGAATCAACATAGTCAATATGCCCGAACTATAATCGGGAGCATTTTCCACAGCATTAAGGTTTATAAAAAAGTCTTCTACTTTTGCCATAATCCATTAAGATTTGCTACAAAATTACATTTTTCTATCGAAAAAAGAGAATGGAATACGGACTTTTTGGACTTTCGCCCTTTATATTAAGGTGGAATCTAAGTTGATAGTGCCATAGAAAGAGGCTTTATCAAGAGTTTTATTTCATCGATAGTTCGAATGGCTTTCATTGTGTAGGTACACATTAAGACAGAAACAGACAAAAACAAAGCCTAAATCACTACACAAAAGTGTAAAAATCGGGCTGCAAACCGAAGAATTACCCTTTTGTGTAGTGTTTTTATTTGGTGGTTTTAATATTTTTGCCACAGAAACAAAAATAAAACATTAATATCATAATGAGTATGAAATACATTTTAAGTATTCTTCTTGCCTCTGCAACATTAGGAGCAAAGGCGCAAAAACTTAAAGGAGTCGTGGCTGATGCAACTGACAAGCAGCCTATTGAGTGTGCAAACGTAATGTTGCTAAATGAAAAAGACAGTATTGTCGGAGGGAGTTTAACCGACAATATGGGACGATTTACCATTAAAAACACAGGGCAAAAACTCCGCATTAGTTTTGTTGGCTACGAAACACTTGATATTTTATTGAGAGATTTTACGATTTCTGATACATTGTTTCTAACCAAAGAAGCCATAACCATGCAGGGCGTTACGGTGAAAGCCAATCGTCCGACGGTTAAAGTGGGACTGAATAAGGTTTCAGTAAATATTTCTAATTCCTACTTAAAGCATTTGGGAAAAATTACCGATATATTAAAGAAAGTCCCTGGACTAAGCTCTGACCTTCAATTATTGGGTGGTGGTAGTCCTACTTTCGTACTGAATGGTAAACCTATAAGTCTAAAAGAACTTTCTGCCATACCTTCTTCCGAAGTTAAAAAAATCGTTGTTGATGCCAATCCAACGGCAGAATACAGTGCCAGCTCTAAAGGGGTGGTCTACATTACCACTGTTACCGAATTAGGCAATACGCTTTCCACCGAATTATCAAATACCTCTTTATTTGCTCGCAACTACATGAATATTGCCAATATTACGATAAACGAAAAATATAAAAAGGTAAGCAATTTATTTACGGCGGGTTTTTCTTATATTAACACCACCCAGATAGACAATACCACAGAAAGCGTTTTCCTACCGAACCGCATCATTGAAAGCACAAAAGAACGACACACAAGAGGGAAAGCACGTGCTTTCGATTGGTTTTATGCCATGAATTGGAATATTAACAACCGCCAAACATTGGGTATTCAATACTCGGGAAATGTTGGAAACACGCACACAAAAGAGCCTACTTGGCAAGTCATGAATGGCGAAAATATGCAATATGTGCAACGAAAGCGAGGTACTGAATATATGCACAACATCGGATTAAACTATCATTATACACTTGACAAAAACAGCACCCTACGTTTTGTAGCAGATTATGCTCACAGAAAATCGGACGATGAAGGCTTAGCAAATACTAATCCTATTGTAAAAACCAACAGCATGGGGCGTTACAACATTGGTGGAGCAAAACTTTCCTACAATAGAAATGCAAAATGGGGCAACCTTTCTACGGGTATTTTTGCTTCTGCTATGAGTAATAATGGTGGCTATGTGTACAATGCGAGTGGTGAAAACTATAAAACCCACGAAACGCTTTATGGTGCATACGCTTCTTACTCAAAACAAATAAAGAAATACAGCGTTCAGTTGGGCTTGAGAATGGAAGCCGACAAGCGCAAACTGGAGTCTGAAACATCGGGTGTTTTCATGGATTCTACTGAATGGAAAATATTTCCAAACATAGTTGTAACAAGAACTTTGAGCAACAATTCTTCACTTGGTTTGTCTATCGGACAAACTATTAAACGACCTTCGTTTAGCGATTTAAGCCCAACGCTCAACTATTATGATGCTATTTCTTATCGAGTGGGCAATCCGCAACTAAACGCTTGTATTACCACCAATTTTAAACTCAGCTACAACCTCGGCAATTTTATGGCTTCGGTGGCTTACAACCATAATAAAAACAAGATAATAGAATTGCCTTTTTGGAAGGAAACTGCCGTAGACAATAAAAACATAGAGTGGCGACCTATTAATTTTAATAAATCGTCCGAGTTCGTGGCAACAGCCATTTACGCTTATTCCTTAGGTCCGATACAGGGCGATATAAGTTGTTCATATTCAAAACCATTCCTTAAAGCTAATTTTTTAGGCAAAGAACGTTCATGGAACAAAGCCTACTATAACTTTAATTTATCGGCTCAATGCCCAGTAAGTCAGCATTCTCTCATAGCTCTTGATGGTTCTTTCGACAGTGCCTATTCAGGAATGCTTACCGAACATCGCAGCTCGTGGACGTTAAATCTTACCTATATGCACCAATTATGGCAAGATAGGCTAACACTCCTTGTTGTGGCAAATGATATTTTCCATACCGACCGTAGCAATACATGGAAAATGGAATACAACAACATTCGTACAACCATGAACACCAATGGAGACACGCAATATATAATGGTAAAACTGAACTATAATCTTGGGAAATTGAAATTGGATAAAAACAAGAAAACAGCTTCGCAAGATTTCCTTAATCGTTTGTAATAAAAGCCTAAATCACTACACAAAAGGGTAAAAATCGGGCTGCAAACCGAAGAATTACCCTTTTGTGTAGTGTTTTTATTTGGTGGTTTCAATATCTTTGCCACAGAAACAAAAATAAAACGCATCATTGAATATGAAAAAACTACTATTCACAGCCTTGCTATTGTTAGGCTTTCAAGCAGCGATAGCACAACACATTACAGGAAAAGTAACCGACCCAAAAGGCGAAACATTGGCTTTTGCCACAGTGGCATTGCTTTCTTCAGCCGATTCTTCCTTTGTTGCAGCAACAACGACTCAAGACAA
Organism: Prevotella disiens JCM 6334 = ATCC 29426; assembly: GCF_000613345.1. Lineage (GTDB taxonomy): Bacteria > Bacteroidota > Bacteroidia > Bacteroidales > Bacteroidaceae > Prevotella > Prevotella disiens. The sequence continues at coordinate 139,920 of NZ_BAIS01000001.1, forward strand.
TGGTACGTTCTTGTTGGAAACCAATAAAAAAGAGGGCATTCTTATGGTTTCTTACATAGGTTATAAGAATTTTTATACTCCCTATAAAGGACAACAATTAGGTGTGATTACGCTTGAAGAAGATAGCAAAATGCTCGAAGGAGTAGTGATAAAAGCCAATCGATTGGTAAATACAGCAAATGGTTACAGCTTTCGTCCTATCGGGTCGGGATTGGAAAAGACAAACAAAATACAAGATATGCTCGCCTTTCTGCCAGGCTTAACAATAACGGATAATAAAATTTCATTGTTCGATAAATATCCTGTGATTTATGTAAATGGACTAAAAATAACTTCGCAAGAGGAGCTTTCTGCTCTGTCGCCAAAGTTAATTGACAAAGTGGAGGTAGACTATATGTCGATTGGCGAAGGTGCAAACGAAAAAGCAGGCACACTGCGCATTACCACAAAGAAAGAACAGAATGGAGGTTACTCGGGTTCGTTGAGTGCCACCATAGACGAAATGCCAAAATACGGACACCTTATGGACTCGCCTACCTTTGTGTTTAATGCCAGCATAGGACGATGGACATTTAACTATTATGCCAATTATACTCACCAAAAACTATTGGCCGACGAAACCAATAAGTATGTTTTCAATTCGGGAAAAGTAACTTTCAACGACAGTAAAACACGTTCGTGGCTCAATGCCATTAACACACGTCTCAACATTAGTTACGAATTGAGCAAGCGTGCTACACTCGCCTTATCGGAATATGTTGGCAATAAGGATATTAAAAACAAACTCAACACGCGTGTAACCATGATGGAAGGTTACGGCATTGAGCCTAAAACTTTCAATAATTTCTTGTATAGTCCTGAAAGCAAGTTTGTTCAACAAACCGTAGGAAAATACATTTTGCAAACCGATGAACGTGGTTCTAACCTTGAAATAACAGCCGATTATTATCATAGAAACTATCATTTGAAGCAAAACCAATATGTAAACGATGGGCTAAAGGCAGAAACCAAAACGCACGAACGCATCAATATGTACAGCATTGCACCAAAACTAACACAACGCTTCCAAAACGGAAAAGAACTGAAAACGGGTGCAAGCTATCAATACATTCATTACAACGATGCCACAGAAAGCCTTCAAAACAAGGTGGGCGCACAAAAAACATACGCTTACGCCAATCTTTCGGGACGCATAAAGAAGATGATGTATGGCGTAGGACTTACCTTACAATACAACCGAATGGACGTTCGCACAAACGGAACACAGACCATTGTAGACAACACTTACCTTTGTCCGCAAGCCAATCTTGCATGGGCTATCAATCCGAAGCGAGGAACAATGCTGAATTTCATGTATCAACACAACGTAGCCGAAATGCCTTACAGCATTGTAAACAGCTATAAAAACTTTGAGAACCCACAACATTACACCACAGGAAATCCCTCTTTGCGCACACCTACCGACCACCAATTCATGGCACGCTTTGCCTTTAATCGCCATTTATCGTTTATGTTTATGTATGACAGAGTAGCCGATGTCATTTATTATCAACATGGCATAGATGCCAACGACCCTTCCATAACATGGGCAAAGCCAGCCAATGCAAAATATGAACGCATGATGGGCGCACAAGTGGAATACACTTGCAAACCTACAAAGTGGTGGCAAACAAAAGTGCAAGCCGCTGCGCTACAAGATAAGTTTGCCACAGCAGAGAAAACCATTACGGGAAAATGGGGAGGAAAGTTTTGGTGGAACAACAATTTCAATTTCTCTGAAACCTTTGGAGGCTCGCTCAACGGCTATTGGGAAACAGCGATGACCTTCGAAAACCATGCATTCCGCCCAGTAGGCAACCTCAATGCTTCGCTTTGGAAAACGCTTTTCAACGACAAGTTGCGCCTTTCTATGGAATCGACGCTTTGCGGACGTGGACGCAAAAATACCATTTACGGCGATGGTTTCACTTCATACTACCACAATGCAACCCACCCTACCTCATTTACCTTTACTGCAAAATGGTATTTCTCAGGAGGAAAGAAAGTAAAACAACGCCACGAAGCTGAAAGTATACAGGAGTATAAGAAAATCGAAGAAAGAAAATAAAGTGAAGTATTGAAAAGTTTTTCGCTCCAACACCTTCACTTAAATGCCAAGCATTTACACTTCATTGCTTTAAAAGCTATTGCTGCTTATTTTAAAAGATCCTATTTGGGAGTTCCAAATAGGCTCTTTTGTCTCGCAAAACAGCATGTTTTACAACACACGGTTGTTTTTAATAAATGCGTACTTCGGATATAACGAACGACCCAACATGGTCGTTTAAACGCTTGATCAATTGGGTGCGCATCATGGATAGTTCTTGGCGGAGGGCAGGACTACTTATTTTCACAAACAATGTTTGGTTACGAATTGCTTTTTCTTGCGTATACCGTGTAATGGTTGGTCCCATTATTTCGTCCCACCCGTCTATGATGCGTTTCTGAAGTAAAGGCGATTCAAAGCCCCCTTCACGCAAAACTTTTCCTAAAACTTCGGTTAATGGTTTTACTTTTCGTCTAAACATAGTTCATGCCCCTTTCTATTATTTCTCCATTCTCTACTGCAAAGAGTTTGTAGTCAAAATTGCTGCTGCTCAATATTTTATCTAAATGGTCGCGGTTGGTGTCGGTAATGAATATTTGTCCGAAGCTATCGCCAGCCACTAATTTAACAATCTGTTCCACACGGTCGGCATCTAATTTGTCGAAAATATCATCGAGCAGCAAGAGCGGTGTCCTATTGCCAGCTGTTTGTTTTAGGAAATTAAACTGCGCCAACTTCAAAGCCAAAACGAAAGTCTTGTTTTGTCCTTGGCTGCCTTCACGTTTCATCGGGAAACCGCCCAGCGTCATGAGCAAATCGTCTTTATGAATGCCATGCAAAGAATAGCCCATGATGCGGTCTTTTGCCCTATCACGCTGTATGACATCTAACAAATCGCCTCGTTGTCCGTGCGAAATGTACTCCAAAGAAACTTGCTCTCGGTTTTGCGAAATGGCTTGATAAATCTCTTGAAAGACAGGTACGAGCTGCTCAACGAAGGCTGCACGCTTCTTGTAAATCTCTGTACCATATTCTGCCATCTGCATTTCTAAGAGTTCCAACAAGGTTGTGTCGGGTTCTTCCTCCTGCTTCAACAAACTATTACGTTGTTGCAAGGCTTTATTGTAGCGCAATAATGTTTCAATATAAGGGCGGTCGTATTGTGAAATCACTACGTCCATTAGCTTTCTTCGCTCCTCGCTTCCGCCTTCAATGAGCGAAATATCGGACGGAGAAACAAAGATAAGTGGTAGCAAACCGATGTGTTCCGATAGTTTTTTATATGCTTTTCGATTGCGTTTAAAATGCTTTTTCGTGCCACGCTTCATGCCACATGTCACTTGTTCAATCTCTTCGGAATCCATTGTATAGTCGCCTTCCAATACAAAAAAGTCGCTCTCGTGGCACATCACTTCCGAATCTTTTGGATTAAAGGCACTCTTACAAAAAGAAAGGTAATAAACGGCATCGAGCAGATTGGTCTTCCCTACTCCATTATGACCTATAAAACAATTCAATTTAGCCGACAAATTGAGTGTTGCCGCCTGAATATTTTTATAATTGATGATTGAAAGTTTGTCTAATCGCATATCAGCATTTCAAAATTTCCCTACAAATGGGCATACAAAGATAGAGAATAAAATCCATATCCACAAGGTTACAGCTGGTTGTTCGCTTAAAAACAAGGAACTAAACGCAATGAAAGGAGTTATCTAAGCCTTTGATAACTCCTTTCATTCTTTAATGTAATGGGGAAAATCTTAACATCCTGTGCCGTCAATGTTGCACGAAGGAGTATCGTCACCTGGTGCTTGCAAGCCTGCTTCAACAGGATTGAGCGTTACAGTGCCGTCCTCCAATACAAAACAAGGTATGCCTGCATAGCCTTTTTCGCGTGCATCAGCAAAAACATCGTTGTTATCGCGCAAGCGTAGAAACTCTTTCAAATAGCGTACATGGTCGCCAATATCGATTACTTCGTAGCGATTGTTTCCCTTCACTTGCTCGTCTACTGCCACACAATCGGGGCAAGTCTTCATTCCATAAATCTTAATCATAGCGAAACGAATATTTAATGATTACATATTTTTGTGCTATCTACCGTGAAAGCGTCTTCATTTGAAGGCTTAAACTTGTTGCGTGCGGCTAAGAAATCTACTAATTCTTCGGCTGTCATGCCTTCTGCCGAACAAGTATGGAAGCGTTCTTCTGCTCCAAACTTTTCGATAATTGCTTTCACTAAACTTTCTTTTGTTGTATAGCTGTTGCCCTCCATCATGTGGAGAACCTCGTGTCCGTGTGCCATTCTTCTTTATCCTTTCTGTTTTTTAATTGTTATTAATCGTGGGCAAAGGTAAGTTTTCTTCCCCACAATCATGGTAACAAATGTTACACTTCCTCTTCTTTTAACTTACTTTTCAATTCTTCAACGCTCCATAATACCCCAACGAAGTCTTTTTAAGTGCAACAGTTTGCGCTTAAAAGGTACTTCTAAATCACCTATTTTATGTAACTTTGTAAAAGAAACAAGTACAATCAAAACGAAAGGATTATCATTATGCTAAAAAACTTACGTAGCTATAAAAAAATATTCTTACCTTTGCATAAGATATAACGGCACTCGGCAATATGTAAGGGCATTCAGCAAGTCGGTTTAGGGGCGGAATTTTATTCCGTTCCACATACAAAGAATCACTTTTATGCTTGTTAGGAACGTGAAACGAATTGTTGAGCTTGTAAAACACTCCCTATAACATTAGAAAACAATAGAAAAGAATGGCAATAAAAGCAATATTTTTCGATATTGACGGAACATTAGTATCGTTTGAGACACACGAAATTCCGCAATCAACTATCGAAGCAATTCAGGAAGCAAAACACAAAGGCGTTAAAATATTCATAGCAACGGGGCGACCTGTAGCACTCATCAATAATATTAAGGCAGTTGAACATTTGGTGGACGGATACATCACGTTCAATGGAGCGTATTGTTTCGTGGGCGAAAGAGATTTAATGCTCAACACAATCCCACAAACTGATGTTGAAATCATGCTCAAAGACGCTAAAAAACGCGACTACTGCGTGCTGGTTTGTGGAAAAAGAGAAGTGATTATCTACAACTATAAAAAGATTTTCACCGACATTTTTGTGAAGGCATTGGGAGTAAACAACATCAACGAAACACGAACCATAGATGATTTGCAAGGACAACCCATTCTACAGCTTACCCCTTTCTTTAGCGAAGCCAACGAAAACAAAATTATGCCCGATATGCCAAACACCATTTCTGCACGTTGGCACCCTGAATTTACTGATATTACAGTGAAAGGTGCCAACAAAGGAAACGCTTTAAAGACGGTTGCCAAGCAGTTAGGACTCTGTCTTGAGGAATGTATGGCCATTGGCGACGGCGGCAACGACCTTACTATCTTAAAAGCAGCAGGCATTGGCGTAGCAATGGGCAACGCTACTGACGAAGTGAAAGCCGCAGCCGACTATGTTACAACATCGGTCGATGAAGACGGAATAAAGCTCGCTATGAAACACTTCGGCATTATTTAAATCATAGAAAACAACATATTAAAAGAAAACAAACATTGGAAACAACAAACATAGAAAGCAAACAAGAAAAGAAAGTACGCTTTGTTGTGCTTTTTACACTATGTATTATAATGGTGGAAGTATGCGCTGGACTCCTTTCTAAATCTATGGCATTGCTCGCAGACGCCATTCACTTGGGTTCACACATTCTCATTTTAGGCGTAAACTGGTCGGCTTACATCTTGGTACGCCACTTGAAAAATAAACATTCCGACAAATATGACTCCAATAAAATATTGAGTCTATCGGCTTTTACAAGTGGTATCTTCCTTTTAGCAACCGCCGTATTCATTGCCGTTGAAGCCTTTGAACGCATCAATGAGAACAGTGGGCATATCACCAACCATAAATTTGCTATCATAACCGCTATTGCTGGACTTTTAGCCAACTTCATTTGTGTCTACGTTATGCGCAATCATGAGGGCGAAGGCGACTTAAATAGCCGTGCTGTCTACTTGCATTTGCTATCTGATATATTAGCAAAATCAGGCATTATCGTTGGTATTGTCTGTGCCTTGTTATGGAATATTTTATGGATAGACGCTGCCGTTGCTATCGTTTCGGCAATCATCGCAGCCCATTGGGCGAAGAATTTGTTGTTAGACACGGGACGTTCATTAACCCAAAAGAATTAAATTAAAAATCAATAAAGAATCAATTAAACACTTATGGCTACAAAAATAAACATTAAAACAACCGAAGGCGACATCATCGTTGCCCTATACGATGAAACCCCAAAGCACCGCGATAACTTCATTAAGTTGGCTAAGGAGGGATATTTCGATGGAACACTCTTCCACAGAGTAATTAAAGACTTCATGATACAAGGCGGCGACCCAGATAGTAAGGACGCTCCAAAGGGGAAAATGCTCGGAACAGGTGGTCCCGACTATACCATTCCAGCCGAATTTGTTTATCCCAAACGCTATCATAAGCGAGGAGCATTGAGCGCAGCACGCACAGGCGACGAGGTTAATCCTGAGCGTGAAAGCAGCGGAAGTCAATTCTATATTGTTTGGGGAAAAACTTTCAACAAGGGAGAACTCAAACAAATGGAAAAACAAATGACCATGCAACAAGAGCAAACCACCTTTGACGCATTAGTAAAGCAGCATCATGACGAAATAATGACCCTTCGCCGCAACCGAGATCGTGCTGGATTACAAGCCTTGCAAGACCAAATCATTGAAAAAACAAAACGTATCTGCAAAGAAAAGGGTAAACCACAATTCACAGAAGAGCAAGTGGAAACCTACACTACCATTGGTGGCACCCCATTTTTAGACAACCAATACACCGTATTTGGGGAAGTTTTAGAAGGACTTGACGTAGTAGAAAAGATTCAAAACACAGCAACCGAACGTGGAGACCGCCCGAAAAACGACATCAGTATGACCATTGAAGTAATGGAATAAAAACAAACAGAAAGGGAAAAGATATGACAGGAACAGCATTTGGACTCTTAATCCCGCTCTTAGGAACGGTCTTAGGGTCGGCATTTGTATTCTTTATGAAGAATGAAATGCCTGCTCGCCTACAAAAAGCCTTATTAGGTTTTGCATCAGGTGTCATGGTAGCAGCCTCCATTTGGTCGCTCATCATTCCCTCAATGGAAATGTGGGCAGACCAAGGCAGGCTGCGCATCATACCAGCCTTAGTAGGATTCTTAGCAGGAATTGCTTTTTTGCTTCTAATCGACTATATTACGCCTCACTTACACATGGGCAGTAGCAAGCCAGAAGGACCACGAACAAAGCTCAGTCGTACCGCTATGCTCACCTTTGCCGTAACCATTCACAACCTCCCCGAGGGCATGGCAGTCGGCGTAGTCTTGGCTGGTGCAATGCAAGCAAGCACTTCCATTTCGACAGCAGGTGCTATGGCAATGGCGTTGGGTATTGCTATTCAGAACATTCCAGAGGGTGCTATCATCTCAATGCCAATGAAAGAAGCAGGCAATTCACGTTTAAAATCGTTCATCATAGGCGCATTAAGTGGTGTGGTAGAACCCATTGGGGCTATCTTGGTTATACTTTTAGCAAGCACCATTACCCCAACTCTCCCCTATTTGCTCAGTTTTGCTGCTGGTGCAATGTTTTATGTAGTAGTAGAAGAACTTATTCCAGAAGCTTCAGAGGGCGAGCATTCCAATCTTTCTACCATTGGATTTGCCATTGGATTTGCCGTTATGATGACCTTGGATGTTGTCTTAGGATAAAAAATAAAAACATTTTAGAGCGAAGAAATATCTACTAACATTCTCATTATTAGCGCATAACATAACAAAAGACATCTTTTTTTATGTTATGCGCTAATCTTTTTTAAGAAAATTTTTAGTAGAAATATTTGGAGAATATTAGAAAACTTATTAACTTTGCATCAGTTTTTTTAGTGGTTAATTTAGTTTTAGTATTGGAACCTTGGTTGATGTGATATCAGTCAAGGCTTTTTTTTGTCCAAAAATTAGGTATCCGAAGCCACAAAATAAGCAAAATCCAAATTTTCAGACACAGATTGAAATAAGAGAGAAGTTGATTGGGTACAGAAAAAGAAAAGGCTGACTTCACAGCCAGCCTTAATCCTATACAAAAACATTATGAAATAATTTTATTTCGCGAACAAGATTTATATCTTTAATATATATGTGGTTTTATCAATTCCTTACTTTTACACTTTTTATTGTAGCTGCTTGCACGAGCGACACTTACGTTCGCAATAACGTTCACACTGAACACGAATGTCGTAACCGAGCATAGCACCCAATATAAAATCTTCCTCTGGTGTTAATTTGTTGAGAGGTTTTGTAACAAAAAGTTGGATAGCGTCCAAACATTCCTTGCGTCCGAAAAACAAATTCAAACTGCTATTGCCTACGGGCTGTATAATATAAGGTATGTTTTGATTTTGAAGGCGTGTTCTTACAAAGTCTTCATACTTCTTATTGAAGGTATAAAGCACCATTTGGCGAACCCCTTTTTTGAACTCATAGATATGGTTCATCAAAACTTTCATATCATTTGCCATATCAAGCATATCGTGTTCTGTACGCTATCTTTCTATTTTATTACAAAGAAGGTTTTATACCTTCCAACCAAGCATCAATTCGTCCCTCAGTAAGGTCGTCTTCATTAACATTATCCAAGGCAAGACCTACAAAGTTACCGTCTACAACAGCTTCGCTATCATCGTAAGTGTAACCCTCGGTTGATACACCTGGTAAGATATTTGCACCTTCGCAAGCATCATAAATTTCTTTCATTGCGCTGCAAAAAGTATCAGAATACGATTCGCTATCACCACAACCAAACAAAGCTACTGTCTTTCCTGATAAATCAGCACTCTTCAAAACGTTTACTGCATCGTACCAATCGTCTTGCAATTCGCCTGCTCCCCATGTTGAAGTTCCAAGGATAAGATTATCGAAATTAGCGATAGTATCTTCATTAAAATCAGATGCGTTCATTGAATCTACACCTAATTTGTTAGCAATTGTTGCTGCGATGTCTTCGCAGATACCAGTTGATGAACCATAAACTACAATTGTACTCTTCATATTTGTATTGATGTTTTGTTACTGTTTAATTATTTTCAGTTGCAAAGATAGATAGTTTCTAACTTTTGTGCAATACCTAAAAATGGTGGTTTTAGCAAAATACCTATTTGTAGGTAGATACTTTTTAATCGGAAGCAACTCTGTTTTTCATTTTGTAGCCTTTATATAATAAGGTGAAAATGTTATTTAAAAATATGATAAATATGAAAATAGTAGTTTAATATTTCTATTTATCTCCTATAAGTAGATAATTTTTCTTCCCTATACAATGAAAACATAACTTTATAATACCCATAAATAAGCAAATTTGCACTCCCCTCCTAACAGAGGGGTTGGGAGAGGCTTTCGATTTTACCCGATTTTTGACCAATTTGTATCTGTCTGAAAATCAATACATTACAAAACCATTTTCAATACCTATTATTTCTCATTTCAAAACAATAGGTTTTGAAGCTCAAAAGAGCCTATTTTGAACACTAAAACAAGCTCTTTTAAAAATGAGAAAAATAGCCATTGTTCCATTTTTCCTCTAATTTTGAGCGTAAAAGAAAGACCACGAAATCAAAAAGCATTTGAATAGAAGATTTACAAATGATGTTTTGCAAATAAATCCAATATTTTTCCGCTATTAAAGAAAATATTCGTACTTTTGCAAAGATTCAGAAAAACTGAAAAATCATGATACACAAGTCAGATTTTCTTGTCATAGGAGGCGGTGTTGCTGGTATGAGTTATGCGCTTCGTGTGGCAAATAGTGGAAAAGGCAATGTTGTTTTGGTTTGCAAAACAACGCTTGACGAGGCTAACACAACGAAAGCACAAGGTGGAATTGCTTCGGTTACGAACTTAAAAGTCGATAATTTTGACAAGCACATAGCCGATACAATGATAGCAGGCGACTATATTTCTGACCCTAAAGCCGTAGAAAATGTAGTTCGCAATGCGCCAGAAGCCATTCAAGACCTTGTTAATTGGGGGGTAAACTTCGATAAAAAAACCGATGGCAGCTATGACTTACACCGTGAGGGAGGTCATAGCGAATTTAGAATTTTACACCATGCCGACGATACAGGCAACGAAATTCAACGTGGATTAATGGAGGCAGTGCGCCAAAACGAGCATATCACCATACTTGAAAACCACTATGCCGTTGAAATCATTACGCAACACCATTTAGGTGTAGAGGTTACACGCCGCACACCCAATATAGAATGTTACGGAGCTTACATTTTAAATCCCGCAACACAAAAGATTGACACTTATTTAAGTAAGGTTACACTCATGGCAACAGGCGGTTGTGGGGCAGTTTATGCCACCACTTCCAACCCTAGCATTGCCACAGGCGACGGCATTGCAATGGTTTATAGAGCCAAAGGCGAAGTGGAACACATGGAGTTTGTGCAGTTCCACCCTACTGTTTTATATAATCCGAAAGAAACACGCCCCGCATTTTTAATCACCGAAGCCATGCGTGGCTATGGTGGAATATTGCGTTTGCCCAACGGAGAAGAGTTCATGCAAAGATACGATGAACGCCTTTCGCTTGCACCACGCGACATCGTTGCAAGGGCAATTGACCATGAAATGAAGATACATGGACTGGCTCACGTTTGCTTAGATGTAACCTATAAAGATGCAGAAGAAACCAAAAAACATTTCCCTCACATCTATGAGAAATGTTTAAGTTTGGGCATTGACATCACAAAAGAATATATCCCCGTTTGCCCAAGTGCGCATTATATGTGTGGAGGCATTAAAGTTGGACTCAATGGAGAGAGTTCTATCAAGCGACTTTATGCCGTTGGCGAATGTGCTTGCACAGGTCTTCATGGTGGCAATCGATTGGCAAGTAACTCCCTTGTAGAGGCTGTCGTCTATGCAAAGGCTGCTGCTGAGCATTCCATTGAAGTGTGCCAAGACTACGAGTTAAACCTTAATGTTCCCGAATGGGACGACGCTGGCACATTATCGAACGAGGAACGTGTGTTGATTACGCAAAGTATGAAAGAAGTTGGCGAAATAATGAGTAACTATGTGGGCATTGTTCGCAGCAATTTGCGCTTGAAACGTGCATGGAATCGATTGGATTTATTGTACGAAGAAACCGAAAAACTCTTTAAACAAGTAAAGGCTACGAAGGATATTTGTGAACTAAGAAACATGATAAACGTTGCTTATCTCATTACAAGACAGGCAATAGAACGAAAGGAAAGCCGTGGTTTGCATTACACAATTTCTTATCCATTACACGCAAACGACTAAGAAAGAAGTAATTATCTAAGATATTTAAAAACATTATAACAACATGAATGACAAGAAATGGAGCGAACAGGGATTTATAGACGAGCCTACCCCTGCCAATACCGACATTAAAGCTGAAATAAAGCGTATGTGTAAAGAGAAGAATGCAGTCATTATGGCGCATTATTACGCCGATGCAGAAGTGCAAGATTTAGCCGATTTTGTTGGCGATAGTTTGGCTTTGGCACAAAAAGCAGCCACAACCGATGCTGATATTATTATTATGTGCGGCGTTCATTTCATGGGTGAAACCAACAAAATACTTTGTCCTGAAAAGAAAATCATTGTGCCTGACCTCAATGCTTCATGCTCTTTGGCAGAAAGTTGTCCTACCGATGCGTTCGAAAAATTTGTCAAAGCTCACCCCAATCATACTGTTATCAGTTATGTGAATACGACAGCAGCTATAAAATCGCTTACCGATGTGGTGGTAACGAGTAGCAATGCTTGTCAAATCGTAGAATCATTCCCTAAAGATACAAAGATTATTTTCGGTCCAGACAAGAACCTTGGTGGTTACATCAACCGCATAACAGGGCGCAATATGTTGCTTTGGGACGGCGGTTGCCATGTTCATGAACGTTTTTCTGTGGAAGGTATCAAGCAATTAAAGCAACAACACCCTAATGCAAAGGTATTGGTTCACCCTGAATGTAGAGAGGAAGTGGCTGAAATAGCCGACAAAGTGGGTAGCACAGCGGCCTTGTTGAAGTTCAGTATCAATGACGATGCTAACGAATTTATTGTGGTTACGGAAGTGGGAATCTTACACGAAATGCAAAAATCTGCCCCACAAAAGACTTTTATTCCTGCACCTGCAGAGGATATTGAAAGTGGCTGTAACGAATGTAACTACATGAAACTCATTACAATGCGCAAACTTTACAACTGCATTAAACACGAATGGCCTACTATTGAGGTAGACTCTGAGATTGCAGAGAAGGCTGTGCGACCAATTAACAGAATGCTTGAAATTTCAAAACAATTAGGTTTATAAATTAAAGCGTACATTTCCCACCACTTATTCATAAAGAAAATGTTACAAGTAGACGAATTAAACGCAAAATTAATCGACCTTGCCTTTAGCGAAGATATTGGCGACGGCGACCATACCACACTTTGTTGCATTCCAAAAGATGCAATGGGCGAAAGCAAACTATTGATAAAGCAAGACGGAATCTTTGCTGGTGTAGAAATAGCCAAACAAGTTTTCAAGAAGTTCGACCCTGAATTGCAGGTTGAAGTATATATAAAAGATGGCGAAAAGGTAAAGGTTGGCGACATCGTGATGAGTGTAAAAGGACGTGAACAAAGCCTTTTGCAAACTGAACGCCTTATGCTGAACATTTTGCAACGCATGAGTGGAATTGCAACAATGACCCATAAATACCAACAAGCACTGATAGATGCTGGCACGAAAACACGAGTTTTAGACACACGAAAGACCACTCCTGGTATGCGAATGTTGGAAAAAGAAGCGGTAAAGATTGGTGGTGGCATGAATCATCGTATTGGTTTGTTCGATATGATACTCCTTAAAGACAATCATATTGACTTCTGTGGCGGTGTGCATAACGCTATTTCACGAGCAAAAGCCTATTGCAAAGAACACGGAAAGGACTTAAAAATAGAATGTGAAGTGCGTGATTTTAAGGAATTAGATGAGGCTTTAGCAGAAGGTTGCGACCGTATTATGTTCGATAACTTTACGCCTGAAGACACACGCAAGGCGGTTGAAATCGTTAATGGACGCTGCGAAACTGAATCAAGTGGCGGAATTACCTTCGAAACAATGATTCCTTATGCCAAAGCAGGAGTCGATTTTATTTCTTTTGGCGCACTTACTCACAGCGTTAAAGGCTTGGACATGAGCTTTAAAGCAGCTGGAAGCGATAAACTTATCATTAAATAAAGCCCCATAACGGCGAAATCTTTTAACGACACACGGCGAACTGTTCTAACGATTCGCCACGAATTTCCACAAAGGTTCGCCATAAAGTTCCATAAAGGTTCACCATGAGGCATAATAAGCCCCATTAAGGATAGAGAAAATTGCTACCTTAATGGGGCTTTTTCGTTGCTCTGCCCTATCGTTTTATGAACTTTTTATGGTTGCGAATGTAGATACCACAAGGCAAAAGATTTTCGTTTGTACCTGCAAAACGACCATCTAAATAATAAATCTTATTATCGTTGTGCAACGTTAGCGTGTCTTCCACCTGTTCAATTCCTGCTGCTGCTTTCTTCAAAACTTCCTTTAAACCCTCGTAAACATCAATTTGTCCGTAGCCATAAAGATTGTTCGGATAAGAAAGCGAAGCGTCATAATGCGTGCAAGTCTTACTAAACACATCGAAACAATCCTCTGGTGTTAGCCGTGGATAGCTTGAAGCCAAAGAGCAATGGCTCCTGCAATGATAGGCGACGACATTGAAGTGCCCCCATTGCTGTTCCAAGCATAGGTTTTACCATTGAAAGGGAAGTGTTTTACATCAGAACCCAGCTCGCCAACGTTGTCGGGATTGTTGATAAAGAAACTACTATAAGCCGAAATTATGTTTTGTCCAGGAGCCATAACATCAGGTTTCGTACGCCCATCAAGGGTTGGTCCTACACTCGAAAACGATGTTCTACGTCCGTCAGTACCTTTATTATAGTCTTTCCATACACCTAAATAATTGTAAAAGCCACGCCTATAAGCCGTTGCACCCACCGAAATAACACGTCTTGCACTCGAAGGCGAGTGAACACTGTGGCTATTATCGCCTGCTTTAAGTTGCGGATTCAACTCATTAGGCAACAAATATCCACTCAATCGGTAAAGGTTTACGGCTGCATCTACACCCACTATCTCCAATGAAAGCGGCACATTGTGCCTAAATCGGGCTTGCTTATAAGCATAATATCGTATGCCATTTCATTCGAATTGTAGCTTGAACGATAAGCCAACATACGATAAATGTATTTCTGTTTGCCTATTACGATAGAATCTTCCAACAAAAAATCCTTGCTTTCTACTATCTTTTGCGTTGGAATTTCAAAGAAAAATGGATTTGTTCTGTCAGCATAAACCGCAAAACGGAACGTAAAAGGTTGGTCGCTTTTCAGTGTAAACGAAGCTCTTTCTTTACCTCCTAAAACGAAAGCCCCACTACTTTCCACACCTTTGGGTTTGTTAATGTAGTTCACCCAATCGGCACTATTACCTGCCGAAGCCACAATGATATGTCCAGGTCCCACCAATTTGTCAAGCATCTCATAATAAAGCTGGTCATAACCTTGGAAATCCTCGTGTCCGCCTTCACTAAAATTAATGACACAGGGCTTGTTTTGACGGTCGGCATAGTCGAAAATATACTTAAAACCGAGCGCATCAGTAGCGTAAGTGTATTTGTAATAATTCTTTTTATCAATCAATTGTATGTTACTACCTACGGCATTTGCCACCATAACAATGTCCGATTCATAAGCCATACCACGATAAGACTCACTTTCGCATCGCCTTCTGCCCCACTTCCTGCTGCTATTCCTGCCGTATGTGTACCGTGTGTTTCTATCAAACCATCGAAAGAACGTCCTATTTTCATCAACTCTTGTTGGCTATGATAGTCGCGACCAACAGGCAAACTCGTATTCAACGTGTCGGTAGAGAGTTGGTCCCACAAGGCTTTTATGCGGTATTCACTCATATCAACACTGTAAAACGTAGGGTGAGTAAGGTCGAAACCAACGTCTTGAACCCCCACTACAACGCCTTTACCCGTATATTTTTGCGGTAATTGACGTCCCTCATAAACCTGTAAAGCATTGATAAACAGCTTGGTAGTATCCATTTGCACCTCATTAGACCTGCCCGCTTCTATGCGCAAAACATTCTGTTGATTGGAAAGAGCAGCAATTTTATCCAACGGAATAGAGAGAATGTAAACATTTCCCACCTTTGCCAACACTTCACACCCAAAGTTTTGAATGGTTTTTTCAGCGTCATTGCTAAATTTAGCAAAGGCTGTCAACGTTCTATTTTCGGGATTTCGGGTGATAGAAGGTGCTTTCCTTGTTTCTACAATTACCTCCGTAACCGCTTCACGCACCAACGGAGAGAGCTTTAAATAGTTAGGTCGCTGGGCATAAACACCCACTACAAGCAACAAAAGCAACTGTAATAATATGATTTTTTTCATCATTTCTTCTTCAATAATATTTGATTTATGACTACAAAGAAAAGGTTTTTTTTTGAATTAAGCAAATATTGACAATAATTCAAGTCTTCTTGCGTTTCCTTTGTGTATGAAACTATTCTCAAAAGCAAAGAAAGATAGTTGTAAAAGTAACCCTTCACAATTAAATTAAGTATATGAAAAAAGCCAGTTGGCATAAACATCATAAATGGTTCGGAATAGTATTGAGCTTTTTCCTCATCATGTTCTGCCTTTCGGGCATCGTGTTAAACCACCCAATATTGTTCGATTCAGTGAACATTAGTAGAACTCATTTGCCCCAGACCTACCGCTATGAAGCTTGGAACAATGGACTTTTAAGAGGTACAATTGCCTGGAACAATAAAATTCTAATCTATGGCAACAATGGTATTTGGCTAACTGACTCTACAAAGAAGAGTATTAAGAATTTCAATCAAGGTCTCCCGCAAGGTGTAGACCATCGGAATATTCGGGCAATGTGCCTCACTCCTTCGGGAAAGCTGTTTGCTGTAGGGCAATACGGACTTTATTTGTTAGGCGCAAACAACGTTTGGCACGAAATAAACTTAGATAAAAGTGAGGGCGAACGTTTAGTAGATATTACTCAAAAGGATGGAAAACTCGTGGTAGCAAGTAGGTCGAACCTATTTTTAGCCACAAAACCCTATCATAAATTTGAAAAAATAACCTTGCAACCAGCCAACAACGATGACCATAAAGTCTCACTTTTCAGAACAATATGGTCGCTTCATAGTGGCGAACTCTTTGGATTTGTTGGAAAAATCGTTGTTGATTGCATAGCCTTAGTGCTTCTTTTACTAACTTTTACAGGTTTTTTCTATTGGTTTGCACCACATTTAGGCAAGAAATACATGCGGTTAGCACAACACATCTTCATACCTTTGCACAACAAAATAGGAATATGGAGTATCGGTTTCACCTTGTTTCTTTGTCTGACAGGTTGGTTTCTACGTCCACCAGGCTTAATAGCAATTGCATCGGGGCGCATTACTGCATTGCCTTTCACGACAATGGACAATCCCAATCCATGGAACGACAACTTGCGAGGCATTAGATACGACAATGAAAAGGGCGATTGGCTCCTTTCAACAGCAAATGGTTTCTACGCCATGAAGTCGCTTTCCGACCAGCCCATAGCCGAAATTCATCAACCCAACGTGAGTGTTATGGGCATAAACGTTATGGAGCAAAGGACAAATGGAGAGTGGTTAATAGGTTCGTTCAGTGGACTTTACGTTTGGAAAAGAGCAAATGGAAACATCAAAGACTATTTTACAAATAGAAAACCTGCACCTATCAAAGGAATACCGATAAGCGAACACGCTATAAGCGGATATGCTAAAGATTTTGAAACAAACAATGGAGCAGTTGATTACTATAAAGGAACAAAGGCTATCGCTATGCCTAACGGAATGAAAGCCTTACCTATGTCGCTTAGAAACGTTTGCGTGGAAGTGCATACAGGTCGCATTTACACATTCTTAGGCATGGGAACAATCTTCTATATCAGCATCATGGGATTGGCTTTGGCTTGGTGTTTGTGGTCGGGGTGGAAGGTTAGAAGAAGAAAACGCAAATCAAGAAAGGATAAATTACACAGCTTTTGCTGACAAAGGGAGTATGTATAGAAAAATATTTTATACGAATCAAAAGCGTATCATGAAATCTGAGTAAATCATTTGAAGTCAAATAAAATATAAAAGAGCCTATTTTGGAGTCCAAAATAGGCTCTTTTGAGGCTCAAAATAGGCACTTTTGATGTTCAAAACAATAGGTTTTATATTTTCAGAAAAAACTTTAGTAGCTTATACTATAATGTGAACAGGTTGAAATTTGCGAGTTTCATATTATTATTGTACTTTTGTAGCCTAAAGATAATTAAAAAGAAGAATTTAAAGTAATGAAAGCATTTGTATTCCCAGGTCAGGGTTCACAGTTTGTTGGTATGGGCAAAGACCTATACGACACCAACCCTTTAGCAAAAGAATTGTTTGATAAAGCCGATGCCATTCTTGGTTTCAAAATAACAGATATTATGTTTGCTGGAACAGACGAACAGTTGAAGCAAACGAATGTTACTCAACCTGCAGTTTTCCTTCATAGTGTAATTTCAGCACTCTGCTTAGGCGATGAATTTAAACCTGAAATGGTTGCAGGACACTCTCTTGGTGAGTTCTCTGCATTAGTAGCAGCTGGCGCATTGTCGTTTGAAGATGGTTTGAAACTCGTTGCTTTGCGTGCGAATTGCATGCAAAAGGCTTGCGAATTAAACCCTGGCACAATGGCTGCAATCATTGGTGTAGCCGATGAAAAAGTAGTTGAAATTTGCGAACAAGTAACAAACGAAGGCAAAATGGTTGTTGCTGCCAACTTTAATTGCCCTGGTCAGTTGGTTATTTCAGGTTCAAAAGAAGGTATCGATGCTGCTTGCGAACTGTTGAAAGCTGCTGGTGCAAAGCGTGCATTGCCTTTGAAAGTGGGCGGAGCATTCCACTCTCCATTCATGCAATCGGCAAAAGATGAGTTGCAAGCAGGTATCGAAGCTACCAATATTGCTGCTCCTAAATGTGCAGTTTACCAGAATGTTGATGCTAAACCACATACTGACCCAGCAGAAATTAAGGCAAACCTCATTGCACAGCTTACTTCAAGTGTTCGTTGGACAGCAAGTGTACAGAATATGATAGCCGATGGTGCAACAGAATTTGTAGAATGTGGTCCAGGAAAGGCTTTGCAAGGCATGATAGGAAGAATAGATAAGGGCGTAAACGCTCATGGTGTAGAATAATTTTCTGATATTTACAGACGTAATAAGGTAAATTTTCTACCTCAATAATTTTCATGTAGGGACACAAACCCCTGTATTTCTACTGGTTATACTCGGCAGCGAGATAATCAAAATGCCCGCAAGGTTAGAAGGAAGTACTGGGTATTGTGTCCTTTTTTATTTGATAAAATGGGGGTTAACCCATAATTTAAGCTCATAATATTGCGGTGGTAATTGTTAGAACCACCTTAAAGATAAATCCAACCTAATGAAATTAGTAATATATCAAGTATTTACACGCATTTTTGGCAACAAGAATACCCATAGAAAAAGGCATGGTACGCTTGCTGAAAATGGAGTTGGAAAGATGAACGATTTTGATTTGGCAACATTAAATCAAATCAAATCCCTCGGTGCAAATACAATTTGGTACACGGGAATCCTACGCCATGCTACTTGCACTGACTACAGTTCGTTCGGTATTCCACGCCAAACGCCTCGTGTGGTAAAAGGTTTGGCAGGTTCGCCCTATGCTATTACCGATTATTACGATATTGACCCCGATATTGCGGAGAACGTTTCGGAACGTATGAACGAGTTTACAGACTTGGTAAAACGCACGCATAAGGTTGGATTAAAGGTGATTATCGATTTTGTTCCAAACCATGTAGCACGCGAATATAAAAGTATTTGCAAGCCAAAAGGTGTAAAAGATTTGGGTGAAACCGATGATACGAAAAAGCATTTTGATGCGAATAATAACTTTTATTATTGTCCGAATGAAGCGTTAGATACCTCTGCTATCCCGCAACCTTATGGTTTTACCGATTCGGAATACATAGAAACAGTGGCAAGATGCACTGGGAATGATAAATTTGACGCACACCCTCAAGCCAACGATTGGTACGAAACAGTCAAACTGAACTATGGTATTGACTATTGTGATTGGGGCGGAAGAAGTACGCACTATATGCCAATTCCCGATACTTGGCACAAAATGACTGATATATTGTTATTCTGGGCAGAGAAAGGAGTGGACGGTTTTCGATGCGATATGGCTGAAATGGTGCCACCAGAGTTTTGGAAATATGCCACCAAAAAGGTGAAAGCACAATTCCCAAACATTGTTTTCATAGGTGAAGTGTACGACCCTCAACAATATAGAACTTACATTTCATCGGGCTTCAACTACCTTTACGACAAAGTTGGTATGTACGATTGTTTACGAGATGTAATGTGTGGCAATCGCCCAGCATATACTATTTCACAACAATGGCAGGCAACTGACGATATAAAAGACAATATGTTGTACTTTCTTGAGAACCATGACGAGCAACGTATAGCGTCCGATTTCTTTGCAAAAGATATGAAACGAGGCATTCCTGCAATGCTTGTTTCTGCACTATTGCAAACCAATCCTGTTATGATTTATGCTGGGCAAGAGTTTGGCGAAGAAGGTATGGACGAGGAAGGTTTCTCGGGTAAAGACGGAAGGACTACGATTTTCGATTATTGGTGTGTCGATTCAATTTATAAGGGTTATTATAATCGGACGAAATTGACTCAAGAACAGAAGCAATTGGAGCAGACTTACCAAGCTATTTTGCAGTGTTCAAACCAAGAAGAAGCTATTTCTAAAGGCAAAAGTTTCGACTTAATGTATGCCAATATGGGCAGTGATAAGATAGATAGTAACAAGATTTTTGCTTTCATTCGTAAGTATAAAGATTCTGTTTTGCTGGTTGTCGCAAACTTTTCTGATAGTGAAAAAGCAATAGAACTGAATGTTCCGCAACATGCTTTCGATTATCTTGAAATGAAAGAGCAAGAAGTTTTAGCAGAAGATTTGCTTAGTAAAGAAGAATTTTCAATTACTTTTAAAGCCGAAAAGCCTATCCCAATAAGTGTAAAAGGTAATTATGGACGAATTTTAAAGTTAAAGTAATGGAGACAGATTATATCTTTAATGAGCATAATAAGGAGGAATTTCCACCTGCTCACACCGCAGAACATCTTTTAAACCAACTTATGGGGCGCATATTTGGGGCGGAAAGAAGCAAGAATGCACACATTGAGCGAAAGAAAAGTAAGATGACTTTCCTCTTAGACCATAAGCCTTTGCGCAAAGAAGAAAAGGCTATTGAAGACGAAATGAACCGACTAATCGAGTTGGATATGCCGATAACTTACGAACTTGCCGACCGTAACGAATTGCCAGAGGGAGTATCTTTAGACCGATTACCCGAAGATGCAAGCGAAAAAATACGCCTTGTTCGTATCGGAGATTATGATGTTTGTCCTTGCATTGGCAAACATGTACGTTCAACAGCACAGATTGGACGTTTTGAAATGTTAGGAACGAATTGGGACGAGCATGCCCGTTCGTTTAGAATACGTTTTAAAGTAATTCCATAACCGTTTAAAAGAAGATGAAAAAGCAAAGAACTGACGAGGAAATGATGTGGAAAAAGCTATCCTCAGAATATATTATTCAACGTCCATGGCTTACGGCTCGGTGCGACAAAGTGGAACTTCCGAACGGAACAGTACACGATGAATACTATGTTTTGGAATACCCTACATGGATAAACGTGGTAGCTGAAACCGAAGAAGGTATGCTTGTATTAGAACGACAATATCGTCATGGGCTGCAAATCGTATCGACTGAAACGTGTGCAGGGTGTGTCGAAGAGGGTGAAACACCCTTAGAAGCAGCAAAAAGAGAATTGGAAGAAGAAACAGGATATACTGGTGGAACATGGGAAGAACTCATGGTGGTGTCGCCAAACCCAAGCATCATGAACAATTTATGCTATTGTTTCTTAGCCCGTGGAGTGCGTCTTACATCGCCAACTCATTTCGATAAGACAGAAGATATTGAGAGTTTCTTGCGAACCAAACAGCAAACGTACGAAATGTTGCTACAAGGAGAGTTTAAACAAGCTATGATGGCAGCTCCATTGTGGAAGTATTTCACACTTTATTGTAAGGATATTGTACGATGATAAGCAGGGATAGTATCGAGGCAGCCTATTGTTTTTTGCATCAAAAGTATCGTGTTTACGAGTTCTCAACGAGCGAAACGCAACGCGATGACATTGAGTTTGCCATTGCATCGTATGTAGACGGCATGAACAAAGCACTGTATTTGGAACTTGCCAAGAGCAGAAAAGAGTTCCTTTTAAACCATGTTTCGTTTGCCAAAGACATGGAAGAAGCCATAAAAGCATTAGAAGCAAAATTATAAAACTATGGATTTTAATAAAGTACAAGACGAAAATCGTCGTGCAGAGCTTATCAGAGTGATTGAGCATTCGGTAGAAAAATTGACTTTACCAGAGTTGGAAGCACTCTATTACGACTTAATTTCAAAGGATTATATACGCTAAAAAGTTTCAGAACAACGTGGCAAATATCAACAAAGAAATACTAAATCTTGCTTTACCTTCGATTGTTAGCAACATCACCGTGCCGCTTTTAGGGTTGGTTGATTTAACAATTGTCGGGCATATTGGCAACGAAAACTACATTGGAGCAATTGCAATTGGGTCGATGATATTCAATATTATGTATTGGATATTGGGCTTTCTTCGTATGGGAACAAGCGGAATGACCTCACAAGCCTACGGAAAAACGGCTTGGGACGAATCGTTGCGAGTTCTTTTTCGAGCTTTAACCATTGGTATAAGCATGGGCTTTACCTTTGTTTTGGGACAACGTTTCTTAGAATTATTGATGCTAAAAGCCATGAATACGCCCGAAAGTTCTATTGATTTTGTGCGAGCTTATTTCCGAATAGCCATCTATGGCGCACCTGCCATGTTGGGTCTTTATGGTTTAACGGGGTGGTTTATTGGTATGCAAAACACCAAAATACCAATGATGATAGCCATTTTGCAAAATATTATCAACATTCTTGCATCGCTTTGTTTTGTCCTTTTCATGGGCTGGAAGATAGAAGGAGTAGCTACGGGAACACTCATTGCCCAATGGAGTGGCTTTATTTTGGCACTTTATTTTGTGAAAAGTGGTATTAAAAACGGGCAACTTATTCCTTTAGAAGCTCATGTTTCAGCCACTTGGACACTATTCTCTTCTACGCTGAAGCACATAGAATCGTGGAAAAAATTCTTTGTTGTGAATCGTGATATATTCTTTCGCACACTTTGTTTGGTAGCCGTCAATATGTTTTTTACCAGTGCTGGTGGCAAACAAGGTGCGATGATGTTGTCGGTAAACACTTTGTTAATGACCATGTTCACGCTCTTTTCATACTTTATGGACGGCTTTGCCTACGCTGGAGAAGCCCTTAGCGGTAAATATTATGGGGCAAATGACAAAGTAGGATTCAGTAAAATGAAGTGCCAATTATTCAAGTTTGGAGTCTTAATGGTGGTTCTTTTTACTTTTATATATGTCGTTGGTGGCGTAGATTTCTTGCGTTTACTCACCGATGAGCAACGAGTTATTGCGGCAGCATCGCCTTATCTGATTTGGGTTTATCTTATTCCACTGGCTGGAGTAGCTGCTTTCGTTTACGATGGAATATTCATTGGAATTACCGAAACCAAAGGAATGTTGGTAACTTCGGTTGTTGCAATGTTGTTTTTCTTTGTTTTTTATTTCATTGCCGAACCTTATTGGGGCAACAATGCCCTTTGGATAGCTTTTCTTATGTTCCTTGCTTTACGTGGATTATTCCAATATTTTTGGGCAAAACAATATATTATTCATTCATAAACCGACCTTATTTCAGTCGTTTAAGGTCTTCAATGCTCACCCAGACCACTTGACCGAACTGAGCCTTAGAGCTTGCTCCTTTCATTTTCAGTCGGCAAAAATACTTAAAACTTTCTTTATATCAAAACCAAGATTAGTTTTTTTACTTTTTACACCATATTATAAAGGTAAATACTCTATCCTATTCTCAAATAAAAAGAGTGAAATAGCGATTTTAAAAATAGAAAAAACAAACAAGAATGCTTGAACATCAATTCGTCGAATCCATATAATATTATCAAAAGAGCCTATTTTGCATACCAAAAGTGCCTGTTTTGCGATTCAAAACAGGCACTTTTAAAAATAAATCAAATAAGTGTATTTCGTGTTTCCCTAACAAACGTGAGTTGTAGAGAGGAAAAACGCTGACAATATCTTATCTCTTTCTTTTCTTTTTTGTAGTTGTGGCAGGCTTGGTTGTAGCTTTGTTTGCTTGATAAACCTTCATGGCTTCAGGCATCCATTCTTGTATTTTCTGGATACGAGAGGCATCAGAAGGGTGGCTACTCATGAATGGTAAAGTAGAACTTTGTGAGTTTGCAGCCATGCGTTGCCAGAAAGGAACAGCAGCTTGTGGGTCGTAACCTGCCATTGCAGCAAACATTAACCCCATATAGTCGGCTTCTGTTTCGTTGCTACGACTATATTTCAAGTTCAAAAGTGATAAGCCTGTTGAGGCGACAGAGTTGAAAATATCGCCTGTGCCAGAACCTACTGCCGTGTTAAGAACTGTGCCTATAATAGCGGTTCCTATACCTTGATTTTGTTGTTTGGTAATTTGCTCTGCACTATGTTTGGCTACTGCGTGTGCAATTTCGTGTCCTAAAACAATGGCGAGACTTGATTCGTTTTGTGTGTAAGGCAACAATCCTTCGTAAACAACTATCTTTCCGCCTGGCATACAGAAAGCATTGGCTTGTTTATCTTGCACAAGATTGAACTCCCATTGGAAGTTTTGAATCTCATTAGCATAACCATTGTTGCGTAAATAATTTTCTACGGCGTTGGCAAGTTTACGACCTACACGTGCAACCATTTGTGTATTCTTTACATCTGACGACTTTTTTACACTTGCCATGAACTTTGAATACTGTGTTTGGCTTAGGGTTAAAAGTTCGCCATCAGTCATACTTATTCTGTGTTTACGTCCTGTAAGTGGCACAGTAGAAGTTGTTCCGCATGAAGCAAATGTGGCGAAAACAACACTCATCAATAAAAACTTCATCTTGTTCATCTTCTTTTTATTTTAAATATCTTGGCTATCGTGTAGCCCTTTCTTTAATTAATCCACTGCGAAAGTACAAACTTTTTTCTGCAAAATAACTTTTCTTCTTCTCTTTTTTCTGAAATCCTTGCATAATTGTTTGCAGATTTGGAAGGATATTCTTATATTTGTGAACGAAAATGGAATTGATTTTGCTGAATTGCAACACATGAAAGGAAGATTATTTCCACATTTATAACATAATAAACCGAAAGTATATGAAGAAAATTGCCACACTTTTTTCATTGTTGTTCGTAGCCATTTTGGCTTCAGCACAACCCAAACAAACTTATTTATCCGACTTTAAAAAAGGACAAACTGCAACTTACGAATGCTTTTTCACAAAATCTTTCCAACGAAATTCTGATGGAACAATGGTAGAAGGGGTTGAACTTCATTCTTGGTATAATGTTAATTACATGACAGCGTTGACGCAATACATAAGCTCTGGCGATACCATTTCCAATAAGTTTTCATTGACAATGATTGAAGCTACCCCATACGCTTACATCATGGATATGAAAATTATCGATATAGGTTTACCTAAATCGATAATAGGTCACAATGATTCAAAAGATTTTTTAGAGGTTATAGATATTTTAAAAGGGTTGAATTTCCGTCTTATGTTCTCTAAACAAATGAGCAACTGGAAGGCTATCAATACTACGGAAATATATAAAAAATTTATAACAGAAGCACGCAAGAGTGGTAAATCGTTTATGCAAGATGAACTTACTAAAAGCGATGAAGAGCTAATAGCCGATATGCAAGAAGGGAAAACGTTTAATATCTTTACACAAATATTCTTGCCTGGGCTTAATACCTTTACCAGTGCTTACCGCATAAGATACAATGAGGGACACCACGAAGAGGGAGAACTCAAAGAAAACGAAGTCTCTTTTCATTATGTTTCTGATGCTAAAAAAGGCAAAGGCAAGGAGTTTACGTTTAATGGCAATGTAACTTCCATGTCCTCCAAATATGATACTTATCAAAGTTATGATAAGGCTGAAAGCGACACCATAGCAGACGATAGCATAGATACGGTTGCTGTGATTGATTATAAGCCAAAATTGTGTAAAGAACAAAACCTAATTGAAGTGAAAATGAATAAAGATAGTTGGTTAGAAGTGTATGAAAACAAAACAATCACCAACTACCCAAGTGGAATTGGCACTATTTATGAAGTAATAAGACGTCGCAATAACTAAAAAAGCAACACAATGAAAACAAAAAAGAAAGAAAATATAGCCATGCGAATAAGTGCAGTCATCATAATGTTATTTATCGGCAATGGGATATGGGCGCAAAATGCAATATTGAAAAACCCAAAGTTTAAAGTAGGACAAACTGCAACCTACGAGTTTACACTCGAACAAAAACAATCGGGCGAGCCTGATTCTATAAATACAATGCTCGATTTTACCCAAATAGCGCGTAATAAAGACTATTTTTTTGGTTATAAAGAAATGCAAGAACCTTACCTTTCGTGCAAAATTCGTTTAAAAGTTTTGAATGTAACTCCACACACTACCACCATGCAGGTGGACTTATTAGAAAGTGTAAATTACTCGAACAAGAAAGTGGAATCGTTTGGCGACAGCTTAATGTATTATAAACTGAACGATATTTTCAAGAATTGCCCTCTCATTCTTACTTTCTCCTCTGATATGAAAGAGTACGTTATAAGTAATGGAGAGGAAGCTATCAATAAAATTTATGATATATTATGGAACAACATTCAGAGTTCTTTGAGACAAAAAAGGGAAGTTCCTAGCCAATTCTATAATAACTTCCTCCAAGAAACATTAAGTCTGATGAATGGTAGAAATATAGATTATACTATGTTTTTATATTTCTTTTACGCCCCAAGTTTGCTCGACTTAATCCAAACTTTTGCCACGGAGATGAAAGAAGGCACTACAACAGAAGGGAAGCCATTAGACGGCACAAACCGATATATGTCGTATTTAACAACAAAAACGACCAAAAACAAGAAAGGAGAATGGACTTATTTGTCTGATTTTTCTGAATATGTTATGCCAACTTATCATAGCGATTTAGAAGAAAAGTGGGAATCGGATTACGAAGTAGACAGTGCGGTAATAGATACTATGGAAGCCGATTACAATAATGATATAGCCGAAGTAGACACAGCGGTAATTGATTCGTCTTATTATGACACTACTGAATGGGATTCTGTGGAAATCGACTCGGTTGAATGGGTTGATTCTCTCGATGAATACAAGCCAGATAGCACGTTAAACGAAGAGGATAGAGAAGCAAATACGCATCGTGAAATTCGTATAGGAAAGGACTATTGGCCAATAGAAATAAGTAAAACCATTACTTTGGAGGATAAAAACATCGTTTGGACTTACCGAAGGAAAATAAAACGTGTAGAAAATAAATAAAAAAAGGAAAAGATTGAGGGAGAAAAACTCCCTCTTTCCATTTTCTTTACTAAAAAGTTGGCAATTTCGTTTTAAAGTACTAACTTTACAATCGAATTAAATAATCGTGGCTATGGTACAATACTTTTCAGAAAATCTTTGGTTAGCATGGCTTTTGGTAAGCCTTTTATGCTTGGTTTTAGAATTAACCAATGGCGATTTCTTTATCATTTGTTTTGCAATCGGTGGTACTGCCGCAACTATTTTAGCGGCTTTTTGCGATAGTTTTACGGCACAAGTCATTCTCTTTGCAGTAGTTAGTGCATTGAGTATTTTCTTTATTCGACCGTTTGCACTAAAATATTTGCACAAAAACAAAGAGCAGCGAGTCAGCAATGCTGATGCTATTATTGGACGAATCGGTAGAATTACAGAGCGCATAGAGCCAAATGAATATGGCAGAGTGAAGATTGATGGCGATTATTGGAAGGCTCAAGCAAACAATAATACCGCTATTGAGGAAGGAACACAAGTGCGCATCGTAAAACTCGACTCAATTATTGTAACAGTAGAAATAGCCGAATAATATATTTTTTATAAACAATTAAAAACTAAGTCATTATGTCAATAGTAAGTTATATTCTGATTGCCATCGTAGTATTGGTAATCATATTTGCCAAAAAAACAATTGTGATAATCCCACAGAGCGAAACACGCATCATAGAACGTTTGGGAAAATACTATGCAACATTGCAACCAGGTTTCAATATCATCATTCCATTCATCGATAGGGCTAAAGATATTGTAGCAGTGCGCAATGGCCGCTACGTTTATACCAATGTTATAGACCTTCGCGAGCAGGTTTACGATTTCGACCGTCAGAATGTTATCACGAAAGATAATATCCAAATGCAAATCAATGCACTGCTTTATTTCCAAATTATGGATCCTTTCAAAGCGGTATATGAAATCAATAATCTTCCAAATGCCATTGAAAAATTGACGCAAACAACCTTGCGTAACATCATTGGTGAAATGGAACTTGACCAAACGCTCACCTCTCGCGATACAATTAACACCAAGTTACGCTCTGTTTTGGACGATGCTACCAACAAATGGGGTATCAAAGTAAATCGTGTTGAGCTTCAAGACATCACGCCACCAGAGAGTGTATTGCAAGCAATGGAAAAGCAAATGCAGGCAGAACGCAATAAGCGTGCGACAATTCTGACCAGTGAAGGAGAAAAACAAGCTGCTATTTTGCAATCAGAAGGTGAAAAAACATCACGAATCAATCGTGCTGAAGCTGACAGACAACAAGCTATTCTTATTGCAGATGGTCAAGCAGAAGCCAAAATGCGTGTAGCTGAAGCCGAAGCTGTGGCTATTCAGAAAATTACAGATGCCGTTGGACAGAGTACAAACCCTGCAAATTATCTCATAGCACAGAAGTATATCCAAATGATGGAAGAACTTGCGAAGAATGGCAACCAGAAAACGGTTTATCTTCCTTACGAAGCTACGGGCATAATGGGTTCGATTGGCGGTATAAAAGAAATGTTTAAAGGAGAATAAAGTTTAAATGACGGAAACTAAAAGCGAACTTAGAATTTGTATTTTTTGTGGTGCGCGTCCTAATTTTATGAAGGTTGCACCCATCATTAGATTACTGAAAAAGAACGAAAACGAGGGTTGGGACGGTAGAAAAGTTGCATACTCATTGGTTTATGCAGGTGTAGAAACCGACCCAACGTTAGAGGATAGTTTATTTAAGGACTTGCAAATTTCACGTCCGAATGTATATCTTGGCGTGGAATGTGAGAACTTAAACGAATTAACGGGGCAAGTAATGTCGAAATTTGAGCAATACTTGCAACAAAATAAGACCCATGTTGTCGTGGTAGTTGATGACCTTGCTTCAACGATGGCAGCTGCAATTGTTGCAAAAAAGCAAGGCATTCAGTTGGCACATATTGCTGCTGGCACTCGTTCGTTCGATATAAATATGCCAAAAGAAATCAACCGTTTGGTCATAGACGGCTTGTCTGATGTGCTTTTCACGGCAGGTTTGAGCAACAATAGTATTGCTAACAAAGAAGGAGCAGAGCTATCTCGTGTTTACATGGTGGGCAATATTCTCATTGACAACATTCGTTTCAATCGTGAACGAATGAGTAATTTGGCATTAGAAACGATTCCTTCGGTTTGTGATTTAGGATTAAAAACGAAACAATACCTTGTTTTTACGCTTAATCGGAAGGCACTAATGAACGACAAAGAGAACCTGAAACGTATGCTAAACGCCATGTTTGAAGCTGCAAAAGATATGCCTATTGTTGCGCCATTGCGTGGAAATGCAGCACAAATTATGAAGGAAATTGATGTTACCAAGCACAAAAACCTTCATATTGTAAACCCTTTAGGCTATTTAGAATTTAGCTATTTGCTCTCAAATGCTGCTGGAATCATTACCGATTCGGGTAATGTTGCCGAAGAATCAACCTTTACAAACGTTCCATGTGCTACTCTGAACAGTTATACCGAACACATTGAAACCGTAAAACAAGGTACCAACGTGTTGGTAGGCGAAGATGCTGAAAAACTAAAAACTGCCGTTAGTGATATGGCACAAGGCAAATGGAAGCCAACTGCCCTACCCGACCGCTGGGACGGACGTTCGGCTGAACGCGTTATTCAAACACTTTTAGATATTGCGAAATAAAGAAAATAAAAGCGGATATGTTGATTTTTCATATCCGCTTTTGCTTTATAATTTATTATTTTATCACTATTTTCTTTCCATTCTTTATATATATTCCTCGCATTGGGTGCTGAATAGCACGACCTTGAAGGTCGTAATACTGATTATTTTCTTGTATTTGGGGCTGAACAATAGTCGTAATGCCATTTGTAACTTGAGTTTCTGGAAGCGTAATACTGATGTTTCCATACTTTGTAACCCATTCATTCTTCACTCCACTATTAGTAATTGTATAGCTAAGCGAACCCAAAAAATCATTTTTTGCAGTTGTACACTTGTAAGTATGGGTGCTTGCATCAAGCGTCATAGGCAATGTTAATCCTTCTAACTCTGTAATTTTGCCACTATCGTCTATTTTTGCAGCTTTAAATACAAAATATATGTTTTCCAAATAACTCAGAAATTGATTGTTTGGAATGAATAACGACATTTTATTATTGTCATTTATAACTTTTGCAACTTGCCATTTTTCAGGAATAATGGTTTCTAACGATTTAAAATAAATATTTTCGCCATATTTCACAGATTCTAATACTCCATTTCCTTCTTCTTCTTCATCAAGATTAACATATTTGTAGCTTGTTTTTTGTATTTTATTGTCTATCTGTTCTTCATTTATCATTTTTAGCCCCTTGGTATGAAGAAAAACAATAGGTTTTTCTTGTTCCATATAGTAAAGAGCGAAACAAAGCGAACCGCCGTCGATGCAAATTTTTCCATCACCTTTATCAATATATTTCAACGTAAATTCACCTGTTTCAGGCTGTTGAGTGGTTGGATTCATCGTAGCAAAATACATTTGATGCGCCGTTCCTCCTTCGGTAAGTTGCTTCGTTCCCATTGCTTGACCGTTTTTAATGGTAATGATACCAGCTTCTTTGTTTATCGTTCCTTTCACTAAACCAACAAAATCGATAAATTCTTGAAAGTAAATCTCGTTGTTTTCCATGATGTAAACTTTTTCTTCAAGTAAGTTTCGTTTGGTATATCCAATCGAATTTACATGAATTTCATCGTCATAATAGAAGTACGTTGCTTTACTTTCATCAAGTTCAGGTTCTGTTTCATTAACATTTGTTTGTGCATTCATCGAAGTAGCAATGAGCAAGCTCGAGAGTAAAAGTTTAATTTTCATAATTCTTGATTATTTATATATACTTAAAAGTTTGTCAGAAAAGTTTTATTTCAAACACAAAGTTAGCAATATATTTCCAAATAAATATATTTTTCACACAAAAAGTTATTTATTTCTTTCTTTTAGTTCGTTTTATAATATTGTAAATTTCGTTATTTTAGTTCTAATTAGTGTTTACTG